>SYDY01000030.1 GCA_005801425.1 Bdellovibrionales bacterium
AATACACTTCTTGCAAGCGTTACCTTCACACCGGCATCCAACTTTAGCAGCAGCTTTACCATCGCCACCAGCGTAAGCGATGGCGTGGCGGCTGCGGCAACGGGTTCGAAAGCGATGACAGGTACTGCTGTCAATGATGCGCCAACGGCGACCAATTTATCTGCATCAGAAACCTATACCGAAGACACCGCGTTAAATTTGGTAGATATCGTGGTATCCGATGTTGACAGCGTGGTGACAGCCACACTCACACTTTCCACTCCAGCTGCGGGGTCTTTGAGCACGGCAACATCAGGCGCTGTCACGTCAACCTACAATGCTGGCACAGGGGTTTGGACTGCCGGTGGCGCCGTCGCGAACGTGAATACACTTCTTGCAAGCGTTACTTTCACGCCGGCAAGCAACTTTAGCAGCAGCTTTACCATCGCCACCAGCGTAAGCGATGGCGTGGCGGCTGCGGCAACGGGTTCGAAAGCGATGACAGGTATTGCTGTCAATGATGCGCCAACAGCGACCAATCTTTCTGCGGCTGAAACGTATACCGAAGACACTGCGTTAAATTTGGTGGATATCGTGGTGTTCGATGTTGACAGCATCACGGTATCCGTTTTGCTCACGCTTTCGAACACCCATGCCGGATCTTTGAGCATATCAACGGTGGGCTCGGTGACATCCACCTACGATACCAATTCAGGAATATGGATGGCCACAGGCGATATTGCTGATGTGAATGCTGTGCTTGCGGAAGTTGTGTTTACACCAAGTACGGATTTTTCGGGTAGCTTTTCCATCAACACACGAATCAGCGACGGTGTTGCTGCTGCGATTACCGGAACAAAAACCATGACGGGTATTCCCATCAACTATGCACCGACTGCCATCCATTTGTCATCTCCTGAAAGCTACACAGAAGACACTGCGCTTGGTCTGGCGGCTATCGTCATCTCTGATGTTAACAACGACGATCTCAGTGTAACGCTCACACTTTCAGATCCCGAAGTAGGAACGCTTGATACACCAACATCAGGCAATATTATCTCTACCTACGCTGCAGATACGGGAGTTTGGACGGCTACGGGAGATATCGGCGATCTTAACACAATACTTGCTGCTGTCGTTTATTATCCAACGGAGAACTTCAACGATGATTTCAGCATTGCAACGCGTGTTTCAGATGGCATCGCTGATGCGGTGACTGGAACGAAAATCATCACGGGAATACCCGTGAATGATTCACCGCGGGCGACCCATTTATCTGCATCCGAAACATATACCGAAGATACCTTATTGAATTTGGTTGATATCGTGGTATCGGATGTTGATAGTTCCCAGATTACGGCTTTATTGACACTCTCAGATCCCAGCGTGGGAACTCTAAGCACTGAAACATCCGGCGCGGTAACCTCTGTATATAACGCGGATACAGGTGTGTGGACCGCGTCCGGTGATATCCAAGACGTGAATACGTTGTTAGCCGATGTGGTTTTCAAACCTGCAGACAATTCCGATGCAACTTTTAGTCTATCGGTCAGTGTCTCTGATGGAAACTCCGAAGATGCATCGGGGACAAAAACCTTCGCTGTGATCGCTGTTGATGATGCGCCGGTTGCGGTCAATGACACAGCAACCGTGGAGTCTGGAAAATCGGTAATGATTGACGTGACCGCCAATGACACCGATAGCGATGGCACGATCAATTTAGGAACGGTGAATATTGTAACGCAGCCAACCGCAGGTGACGTTGCCGTAGATGATGCTGGCGTGGTGACCTATACAAGCACCAATAGTGAGAGCACTGACACAAACGATTCATTCACGTACACAGTCGCTGATGATGGTGACGTACGATCGAATGTTGCAACAGTAACGATCAACATTACAGGTGGCAGTATTTCTACTGATCCAGGGCGCAGTTCTGATGGTTCGTCGCAAGGAGGCACGGGCCACGGCTGCAATTGTTATGGCGGGCAAGGCACACCGCCAACAGAATTGATCGGATTGCTTGTTGCGCTTATCGTGAGAAAAAGAAGAAAAAAAATGTTGATTCAAAAAAACTAGGGCGTGTAAACACTATGCGTTTCGCGACCATTTTCGTGGATTTTTTCGCGTGACGAAAAGCGAGGCCGAGACGATATGTGACATATGTCAAGCGCCGAGCGATAAGGTCACGCGGAAATAAGCCACAAAATGGACCGAAAGGAATAGTATTAACACGCCCTAATGCGCTCGAGATGAGGGCGTCTTCACGCCCTAGCTCCAAGGCATGGATGCACCAAAAAATGCATCTTCAAGATCGAGATCACGCCAATCGCAGTGCACATGAAATTCATATTTTTTAATAAATGTCGCACCGGCACGGTGGCAGGCTTCAACACCCTCATCGAGGCTTTTGCTTAACGGTGTAAAATCAAAGGCATCACCGTACATATGCCGAGAGTACGTGGCACCACCGAGACCCTTGTTGTAATGAGGCGATCGATAGCCTGAGTTGATCCGTATAGCGCCCAAGTCGTTGCGGATCTTTTGCAGTTTGTCGATGGTACGAGGTTGCACCACGGCGTAGGGTCCTTTGGCGGCTTGTGCTGTTTCTTTGAGCACAAAATTTGGGCTTAGCGATGCGTTGCCATTTTCGTGTTCGAGATCCAAATAGGCGAGGGGTGCCGTGTAGCGCTTGTCGCCCCCTTGGGGTGATGGATAGGCATAGGCAGGGGGTGTGGGCTCCAAAGAAAAAACGTCAAAACATTGGGAGGCAAAACACGCCTGCCCTTGATTGGATGCGCTCAATTCGGCTTTGCAAACACAAGGACCGTAACCACCCGCACGGCATGTTTTATAGCCATCGCTTCCATCGGAACATTCGCAACCATCCTCTTCGCCGATGTTGGCGCATGATCCGCCCACCACCAGATCACCTTGCACAGAAGCATGGCCATCGGCACTGTCTGCACCTTCGATGAGATCGGCAATGAAGTCGTCGCCATTTTCGGAATCAGAAAGTAAATCGCCACATGCGGTGGTGAGAAAAATAGCAAAGAATAACCATGCTCTTATCATAGATCGGAGGATGCATGGAACGATGAGATCGTGTCAAATTGCGATGGCTTGTTGGATCCATGTTCCGATGGATTGATACACCTCGGTGCGTTTGATCTCATTAAGTATTTCATGCAACTCGCCTTCGCGGCGGATGATCTTCGTCCCAATTTTTTCAGCAAGGGCTTGGCTTGCAGTAGGCGATGCAACGGGATCTGTATTGCTGTAAATAAAAAGCAAAGGTGATGGAAATGAAGTGAGTGCATTCATCTCATCTTGTCGTGCAGTGGCTTCCGTAAACCATCGTGTATTGACGACGTGAAAAATTTCCCGATCGGTGAGATATTCATCACGCTTGACTGGATCGCGTGTCAGGTTGGTTCCTGTGAGATCGTTGGCGATGGAGAGTTTGGGCGCGAGACGACCCGCCATTTTTCCAAACCAGAGTTTAATTGCAGGTGCTTTAAGTGCCAATCCCAGAAACGGATTGGTTACAATGGTGCCGGCTATTTTGGGCTTGCGGCTTGTTACGTAACTAAGAACCGCAAGCCCTCCATTGCTATGCCCCAGGATAAAGATGGGCTGGTCGGTGGGAAGTGTGGCAAAGGCGGCATCAATATCTTCGAGATATTCGTCAAAATTCATGACGTGGCCGCGTTGACCTTGGGATTTCCCATGCCCGCGAAGATCAACCGCGGTGGATGAAATACCGTATTCGGCCAAGGCGTGGGCCAATTCACGATAGCGCTGTCCGTATTCACTGTAACCATGGACGATCAAAAGGTTGGCGTGTTGGTTGGGGGCTTGCCAGCGGGTGATATGAAGAAGTGTGCCATCACGGGATGAAACCTGACTGTCTTGTTTGGTCACATGGAGAGGGCCTGTTGCTGATTGTGTGCTGGACATCGTTTGGCTACTTTCTTTCAGACGGCGTATCCGTTTGGCGCATCAACTCTTCCACTGAGAATACCTTGGGCGTTGTCCCTGCGTCCAGTGTTCGTTTGATGGGGAAAAGCGTGATCGCAGGGACGTAGGTAATGATGAGCAATCCAATCAGCATGACGAGCATATAGGGGACGGTGGCACGTGTTATTTGTGAGATTGGTTTCTTAAAAAGACTGCTTGCGACAAATAAATTGATACCAAACGGTGGCGTGATAAATCCGATTTCCAAATTAACAATGGTGATTATGGCGAGATGCAAAGGATCGATGCCTAGCATGAATCCCATGGGTGCAATCATGGGTGCAAAGAGCACGATGGCACCGAGGGATTCCATGAAACATCCGGCAACGAGCAACAAACCGTTGACTGCGAGCAGAAAAGCCGTAGGTGTCCATGCGCGGTCGATGAGCCATGTGACAGCATGTTGTGGAAGTTGTTGGTCGATCAGGAGATCGGCAATGATGGTTGCCATGATCATGATGGCAACGAGGGCGCCAAGCATGGTTGCAGTGTGTGCTGCGAGATCCCAAAGTTTGGTCCAATGGAAATCGCGATAGACCACAATGGCGAGAAAGACTGCATAGGCCACAGAAAGAGCCGATGCTTCGGTGGGGCTGAATAGTCCGCTGTAAATACCACCCAAAATGGCAATGGGCATCATCAAGGCCGGTGCGCCACGTTTGAACGCCGATTTTTGTTTTATAAGGGCGCAGGTAGGGGCGCTGCTTGCTGCGCCTTGTCGTTTTTTAGGTGCTGTCATTACCACGGTCACGGCAAGTAACCCCGCAATCAATAAACCAGGGCCGATGCCTGCGATAAACAACTCACTGAGATCTATGGGATGATGCTGTCCTGCGATCATGGCGTAAACCAACATGGGGATCGACGGCGGGATCACAACACCCAAGGTACCGGCAGAGGTGACGAGTCCGATTGCGCGGTCGTCGCGGTAGCCTGCGTGAATCAATGCGGGCACGACAGAGCTTCCTACGGCCATGAGCGTGGCGGGCGATGACCCACTGATGGCAGCGAAAAGAACACATGCAACAACGGAGGCGATGCCCAAACCGCCTGGTATGTTGCCCAAACACGCATCTGCGAGTTGTACCAAACGTGATGCCATGCTGCTTTCAGCCATGATAGCGCCAGAAAACATAAAAAATGGGATCGCGAGCAAAATATGCTGTCCGCTAAACTCAAAGATCCTATCGGCAAACAAGATCATGCGCTGACTTGAAAAATCGCCCAAAGTGCATGGAACAAGAAATGCTGCCGATCCAAGCAACACAAATATGGGAAGTCCGTGGGGCGTATTTTCTTTTTGTGTAAACAACCAAGCGTTGCATGCGAAACCGATGGGTACTGCAGAAGCAACGCACCAGTATGGGACGGGAATGCTATCGAAAACGCCTGCGAAGCCGCCACTTTGATGCCATAGATGAAAAAGGTCGCGGGTGTGCAACGCGCCATACCAAGCGAAGATCCCGCACACGGTGGCTGCCCATAAACGATTTAACCCAAGAAGTTTTTTGGGAAAACGCCATCCTAAACAAAGATGCTCAGAGGTTTTCGTTGCGAGCACGATGCCAAACATCATAAGCCAGGGCATGAGGACAAGGGCCAAACGTTGCGCGAAAAAAAAGTGAAGACCGAGACTGCGCGACAGAACGGCAATACTCACGATGGAGCTCATGAGCAGTAAGCAGAGGGATGCTGCGTGACGAAAAAAAACGATCATCAAGATGATTTACGGATGTTTTGATATTGGCGTTTGCCTTGTTGTACTTTGTCGTAAAGTGCACGTGCACCGGGTGATGCAACCTTCAGAAAATCGCGCTGTACTTTTAATGCAATAGGCATAAAGGCCGCGCGTTCATGTTCGGTTAATTCGTGAACCTTGATGCCGTAGGCTTTGAAGTTTTTTAAAAGACCTGGTGCAAGTCGTCGTACACCATCGCGTCCAAGGCGCGTGTCCTCTTCTACGTTGGCCATCATGATCCGTTGATGCGCTGCGCTTTGTTTCTCGAAAAACTGTTTGGAGTACACGATAAGCGATGGCTGATACATATGTTTGGAGACGGTGTAATGATCAATCCCTTGGTGCCATCCAGCAGCAAATGTGAATAAAGGTGTTTGGGCAAAACCATGTACAAGGCCTGTTTTGACTGATTGGAGCACTTCGGAGCTTCCCATCTCAATAGGCGCTGCGCCGTAGCCTCGCCAGGTAGCCACATGGGCTGCGGCTTCCTGGGAGCTCACACGCAACCCGACAAGATCTTGGGGTGTTCGAATAAATTTTCCACGCATGCCAAAATTCATCCAACCATTTTCTGCCCATTGGTAGAGAACAAAACCGTAGTTTTTGAGGATTTTGCTTACGGGTTCATACAGAAAATGGTCGAAGACATGGTCGGCTTCTTCCATGGACGCAAATAAAAACGGCAACTCGAGTACTTGAAGCTCGGGCACCAGGGTGGCAAGTGCCGCGGTGCTTCCGCCTACGACTTCCAATTGTCCTGCGCGGCATTGGCGAAACAGAGACGGTTCATCACCTTTTTGGCCACCAAAATAGGCTTTGACCTGAATGGCGCCACCGCTTTCTTTTTCCACACGTGTGCGTGTGCGCGTGAGTTGTGCTTCCCAGGGTGTGCCTTCAGGGGCAATGGTTCCGACACGGATCACGACACTTGCGTACGTGAGGGATGAGGTGAGCAGGGCAGCAAAAAATAATATGGGCTGTATTTTCATTTTAAAACAATCGATCAATTTGTGCGAGCATGCGTTTGGCTTTGGCTTGTTCAAGCAGCATTTCGGGTTCCCATCCTGGGATGGAATTGGCGGGTGATGCTATGACGTCATTGAGCAAGGCTTCAAACAGGGTGCGGTCTTCTTTGCGTAAGGCATAAAATTCAGCGTAGAGCACTTTGGTCATCAAAAAATCGGGGGAGAGCTGAATGGCCTTGTCGAAATGCTCTTTGCTCTTTTTCATATCTCCACCGGCAAAACTAGGTGCTTTGGCATAAAACACACCAAAATAGCGGTGCGGGGATGCATACAAAAAATCATCGTCTTTGTGCAGCACCCATTGCATCACATTGTAGATGCGATCTTTGTGAAACAGCATGGTGGTGAATCCATCGGCGACGGCATATTGACCAAGGTTGGTTGCATACCAAAAAGCGGCAGGAATGCCCTGAGGGGACATGCTTTGGATGGCATCGTCAATTTTTATGCCGTCACGTATCTTTTTTGCGTATGCAGGGGATGCTTCAAGCATGGCCCGCTCTGCGTAAGCAATGCCTTTTTCAAAGGCCGCAACGAGTGTATCGCGTTCGGCAGAGGGATGTTGGCGAATAAATGCATCACCCAATAAATAATAGGCCCGTGATAAATTGAGAAGGAGTGCGAAATCGGTGGGTTCGGCGATCAACAGTTGTTCCCAGAGATGGATAGCGCGTTCAAGGGAGGTCTGATTGATTCGGTGTTCCCAGGCCTTGTTGGCTTCTGCGTGCATGGTATCACGGCGCTCGGCCGATGGGATCCCGGTTGATTGTGGCTCGCGGACGCTCAACCGAGGGGTGCTGCAAGCAGGAAGCAGAAACAAAACGAAAGCAATGGGGCGAAGGCTGCGCATATAAGGGGGTGTCTTGCCACAGCATACTGGGTTGTCAATAGGCTATCCAGCATACCGAATTGTGTTGATGCTTTGTGATCCCATGACATTGCGATGCCATAGTGTGAGCGCGAGGAACGCAAATATTTCATGCTCGTAATTGTTTGTTCGTTGCATGTGGGATTTAAGCATACGCTGAACACACGCGGGACTGATCATATTCTGTTCTCGTAACGATGTTTCTGAAAGAACATCGAATACAAAATCATGCCATGGGCCGCGTATCCATTGTGCTAGCGGCACTGAAAATCCTCGTTTACTTTTTTCTTTGGATTGCCACAAGCGGCGTGCAACACGATGGAGCATCCATTTTCGTTTTGTTCCATGGCGAACACGCATGGAGGGTGGAAGACGAAATGCCGTTTCAATGACGTGGTGATCAAGATAGGGCACTCGAACTTCCAAGCCTTGCGCCATGCTCATTCGATCAACTTTAGGCAGTAAAATGTTGGGCATGTATTGGGTCAAATCGGTCCACTGGCATGCATCCAGCCAGGATATGTCTTTGGGGGGCTCAATAGCCCAAGCAAAGGCATCTATTTCATCGCGTGACAAAATTTCGGAAAGTACGTCTTCATGACAGATTTGTCGCCACCGCAGATGACGGGTAAAATCGTTGGTTTGAATGCCATGGAGGAAACGACGTGCTTTTTCTTTTGTGCCTATGGGTTTGTCGGCAGAAGGCTGCAAGCGCTGTGACAAATGATACAGTGAACTCCGTATCGCACGTGGCAATGCGCCCATTTTTTGTGCCATGCCACTTGCGACATAAGTTTCGTAGCCTGCGAATACTTCGTCGGCTCCCTCACCGCTTAAGGCGACTTTGACCGAACGATTTGCCAAACCACAGACATCATAAAATGGGATCATGGCGGGATCGGCTGTTGGTTCTTGTGCAAACGATAATATTTTTTCAAGCAGATCCGGTGAAGGGGCATTGCAGTGGATACATGCATTGGATACGCCAAGCGCTTGCGCATTGTTGTGTGCCGCCTCTGATTCATCAAATAAAGTACCTGAGAAACCGGCAGTAAATGTGTTGATGGTTTGATGCTTGGCAGCGCATGCAACCAGAGTGGTGCTATCGAGGCCACCGGATAAAAAAGCACCGACAGGTACATCGGCAATGAGATGGCACTTTACCGCGTTGTCGAGGACATCATAAACCGCGTCTTCGGCCTCATGAACTGATGTGAATAGGTTGCCTTGTGCAATAGGGATCTCCCAATAGGAAGTGTCTTCGTATTGATCGGGATCGCGATAGACGCGAATGCAATTGGCGGGAAGTTGTGTCACGCAGGAGAGAAGTGTTTCGGGCGTGGGAACATAACGTGTTGCTAAAAACGAAGCCAGCGATCCATGGTTCATTTCACGTGGCAACGTTTTATCTTGCAATAACGCACCTATTTCGGAGGCGAATAGCAACCCTTCTTGGGTACGCGCTAAAAAGAGGGGTTTGATTCCAAGACGATCGCGCGCCAGAACCAAGGTTCTTTCCCGTTCATCCCAAATACCGAAAGCAAACATGCCGCGAAGTTTTCGAACACATGCGATGCCATGCCGTTCATAGAGCCGTAAAATGACTTCGGTGTCTGTGCCTGAATGAAAAGTGACACCTTGGTTTTCAAGTTCGGTACGGAGCTCACGATAATTATAAACTTCCCCGTTGTAACAAATGACCCAATTTCCATTGTCAAGAACCATAGGTTGGTGGCCACGGGGTGTTGGGTCAATAATGCTCAAACGACGATGTCCAAAACCAACGCCTTGTCCGATCCATAGGCCTTCGCCATCAGGACCGCGATGGGCAAGTGAACGTGTCATGGATTTGAGCAAATCCGAATTGATGATACCCATATGCCCTGCAAAAATCCCAGCAATACCACACATTATAGTGTTGTCCGTTTTGTCATGAGATCTGCCAAGATCGCAAAGCAAAAGATTTGTACGGAGGCGAGCAATACCACGGCAGCGCCAACGCCAATATGGTTTTCTCTCGTGATATCAATGATTGCTTTTGTTATGCCAATTGAAAACAAAATGCCGGTGAGAGGTAAGAAAACGTTCAATGGTTTAAAACATGCCGTAAGTCGTACGACGAGAAGTGAAAAACCCAAGAAATCACGAAGAGGTCGGATCGAAGATTTCCCAATGCGTCGTTTGTAATTAATCGGAAGGTATTTGACGCGATAGCCATTGGCCAAAGATGCAATGGTAATGGTCGATGTAAAACTGAATCCATCGGGGAATAGAGGCATAAAACGATGGGCGAGTGATCGTCGGAAAATTCTCATGCCGGAGTTGAGATCTGGGATGCGATGGCCCAAGAGCATATAGGCTAAAACACGAAGTAAATATTTTGCGAAACGTCGAAATATTGGAACGTGGACATCTTCACCCGTTCGGGCTCCCACGACCATATCATGATGATCACATTCTTCCATGAGACGCGGAATATCTTCGAGGGGGTACGTACCATCGGCATCGGCGATCACAATCCATGGATATTTTGCAAAGCCGAGCCCCGTTTTTAGAGCTGCACCATAACCACGATTATGGCGGTGTTGAACGACTTTGACACCCATCGATTCCGCACGAAAAGCGGTTTGATCTTTCGAACCATCATCAATCACAATGATTTCAAACGGTGCACCGCTTGTTTGGATCGCATTTAAAATATGCGTGATGGTTTCTTCGATCGCATTTTCCTCATTCCATGCAGGAATAAGAATGCTCATACCCGCATTTTTGGGTGTCAAAAGGGCATCGGCATTGGAGGAAACAAGCATTTCCTCGAAACGATCACGACGTTCACTTGCGTTCCATTGTCCGGCAGATGACATGGAAGTCACTTTAGAGTCAGGTGAATGCGAGAGCAACTTTGCTGAATCTTCGAATCCGTAATGGCTATGTTGTGACCGATTGACCTTAGTAGGCGTAAATGAATAGGTCTGAATCCATATCTTCTAAAACAGGTTTGAAATGTTGTTTGCTGTAGGCGAACAACTGTCGCATCGAGGGACTGTCTAAACGTTTTGGCTCCAAAAGAAGAAGTCCAATTTCATTATTTCCAGATGTTGCTTGAATGTCTCCTGATATTAATTTTTTTGTGAAATCCAAAGTGAGTGGTTTGTGCTTGATCTCTTTGTTCGTAATAAATGCCATGGAGGGCCCAAGCTCGCCACTTAGGATATAAGTTTTATCGGGGGCATCGTTCATCCATTGTTCCATTCGCCAAAAGCTGTCGAAGCGATTGGTGGGTGTTAACAGATGGGCATGCCATGCGCGCAAGGCCCCCTCTCGGCCAATCATATCTTTTGCGATGAGTTCTTGGGTGTTACGAATCAGTACCACCCCTCCTTGTGCGGTAAGCATGAGGAGTACCGCGATAGAAAACGTTCTTAATAACGTCAATAATCGCCCATGGAATTGGGATGAATACATATAAACTTGTGCCAGCAAATAGATGCCGAACGGGATGAGCATTTTATAATAGAGATTGGTTCGAAATAATCCTTTAGACCAAATGTTCAGGCATGCAAATCCTCCAACATAGATCACGATACCAACATAAAGAAGCGTGGCATTGGCGGAAAGGGGTTGTCGCTTGGACTGCACAATAACCCAGCTGATGCTTAGAAAGATACAAAGAAGAAATAGGCTGGCTAGAATGGGTTGTTCCGCAAAACGTGCTGGTAACCCAAATGTGATACGTGAAAATGCGCGAAGTATGGACGTCAGGATGACATCGAGTGGGAAATCGGGTTCACCAGCGGCCCATGTTGTGGAGAGATATTGCAGTTCACCTTTCACTATTTTATTGCGGATCATCCATAGAATAATAGGTATTCCTGATGCGAACGCATACGTTGCAACAATCTTTAATCGTTGTTGGGTTTTCATTCCCTGTGAAAATAATGCCGTAGCAACGAGGCCGCCAACAACAAAGGCTCCTCCTAGCCATCGTGTAAGCATCAAGGCTGCTGCAAGAAATCCAGTACGGGCCCAGGGCCATAATGACGGCTCTTGGGTTGTGCTTGCATGGTACATAGAGTGCAGGAGCATCATCATAAGGAACATAAACAAAGGTTCGGATTGTACATTGACGTACATATCAAAAATTTCGCCAGATGTCGCAAACGCGAGAACAAGCCACGCATGCATGAGATGGCGGGAAGGAAAACTTTTTTCAAGCAAACGAAACCATGCAATAATAGAGGCAAACCACAGCCCGCATTGTGTTAACGCAACTGTGTTGTAGAGAGACAAATGGGTGATCCCCTGAACTGCACGAAGCAACATGGAATAGAGCGGTGGCCAATGGTTGCCAAAACATGGATCGAGAAGAAATGCACATTGCATGCCTATGAGATAGTTCATGCCATCTTCACTGAGTGCGATCCCTCGTTTGACCATAAAGAGAGCAGAAAGTGCGGCCACCATCACGACGAAGACATGGATGGAAAGAGGTGTGGTATTCAATATTGGAGATGTTTCTTTGTGATCGGATGACATACCTGTTTTTAGACTGGAGGACATGTGACGCACTTTATTAATTTATCTGGTAAGCGCACAACTTTTATTCGGGGACGAGGCGCGTTGATCAGTGTGCTTGTTAGAGGAAGCACGGTAATAGAGGCGTGTTCTGCGAACTGATTTGATTGAGTGACAAGCGCAGCCGTGGGCTTAGACCTATTTAATATTTACCTTCGTATGCCCCAAAATTTGTAGCGCGATGGTTGTAGGGTCGGTTTGCGAAGGGCCCTGTCATTTTAACGGTGAATACCCGGCACCATGTGCCTTAACGGTGAATACCCGGCACCATGTGCCTATTGATCATGATTTGTGACATTTTGGCCAATCTGTTTTTTTGATTGGGTTCGATGGTTAATCGAAGAAGAGGTGCGTAATCAGCGTGCTTTGTGTTTCTCCTACCATGGCGCATGTAGTTTATTATAATCCCTTTCATGAGGTGTCGGTTTTTTGTCCCCCTTTCAGTGATGATGCGCAACTCTTCATTTGATCTTATGACTTAATGTTAAGATCCATGTATGGGCAACACATTGCGACCTGTTGGGGGGGCTCCAGGTTATGAAACTGTCCCGGCTGATCACCAAGTCATCTCAAAAAAACAACAAGCGGCGCATGAAATCACAGGAGGGGGTGATGATAACTATCATCTCATGCCAGCGGATCTGGCTAAAGGGGCCAGAAGCTACAGCATTAACGACCTTCCATCCGGAGATCCCAGACAAGTACCTTCTGGCAGCAAAAGCGAGGTGCACGAAAACGAAGGGGCGTATCACCTCAGTGCCGGTACAGGAGAAGAATTAAGAGTTTTTCTTGGTGAATGTACGAGAAGGAAATTGAATCCCAATGCAACTTATAAAGAAGGAAATCGAAGTGAAGATCTTCAGATTTTACGTCCATTGACGAGACAGAAAGCCATTACAGAGAGCGATATTTCCAAGATTTTGCAATTTGCAGCGAATACCGGTGTCGAGGTACCAGATGCCCTTCTCGCCGAATTAAGACAAGCACCGGTTGGACCCAGTCTTGTCGTTCACTCAAGCGCTGTGCTTACTGCAGTGACCCCACAACAACTCAAAGAACTCCAGGAAATGTCGATGCGTTCTCTTACTTCATCTAGGGAAGAGCGCAAGCCGGGGGAGGCATCGATTGCACAATCTCGATCCGAAATGTTGGCTCACTTTGGGGTTGATAGCGCAGACAAACTGCCAGAGGATTTCCGCATTGCCATTGCCTACTGGGTTATGAAGCCAGACGATACGCTTGAGGGGATTGGGCATCCTGAAATAAAGCCAGTAGGGGATACGATGATCAATGCGGGTGAACGTGGAGGATCTGTTGATCCCAAAAAAAATCCGCAGCTTCAACGGGCTCTGACTGATTTTTCCGAGTATGGGCATACGCTTGAGGATGTGGTGAAGCAAACTGAGGCATTTCAGGAAGCGCTTTATCAATGCCCAGTGTGGACGGGGCAATGCTGTCGTGGATCGGTTCAACCGGAGTCATTTGTAGGATCGGTGACAGCAGGTCAGGTGCTTCAATTGCAAGGATTTACATCTTTTTCTGTCTCAGAATCCTATGCACGAGATTCTGCATTGGCACCGAAACAAAAGGGAGCATGTCCTGTTTTATTTGTTGTCCGTCCGCCTAAAAGCGAACGTGAAGTTTTGGCGGTCCATAGTCTTCTGCCAAGAAATATCAGCGCGGCGGATGCTACCGATCGCCCCTCAAGTGAAGGGGAAGTCGTGTTCCAACCCCAATCGTGGTTTCGTGTGCTTGCGGTTGTAAAGCAGAATACAGGTATGGACGCTGAGATCAATGGGCGTGGGAGAGAGGTCACTGTTGTTTATATTCAACCTATACCCGTTCCGGCAGATCGCAGACATCCTGATACAGCGTTACGCATGGATGGATTTTCTGGTACAGAAATAAAGCAGGGACATTCTGTTACTCACGCATGAATCGCCCGACCATCGACCGCCATCGCTGCTTCTTTGATGGCTTCTGCGAGGGTGGGGTGGGCGTGGCATACGCGTGCGATGTCTTCGCTTGATGCGTGAAATGCCATGGCGGAAGCGGCTTCGGCGATGAGGTCGCCCGCATGTTTTCCTACAATATGAACACCGAGGATGCGATCCGTATCAGCGTGGGCCAGCATTTTCACAAAACCGGATGTGTCACCGTAGGTTCGCGCGCGGCCATTGGCCATAAAGGGGAACATGCCAACTTTGTAGGGGATGTTTGTGTCTTTGAGTTGTTGTTCTGTTTTGCCCACGGCGGCGGCTTCTGGATCGGTATACACAACCATCGGTACGATGTTGTAATCCACATGGCCATGGCCTGTGGCAATCCATTCCGCGCAGGCCACGCCGTCTTCTTCGGCTTTGTGGGCGAGCATGGGGCCTTCGATCACATCGCCAATGGCATAGACATCGCGCGCTGTTGTTGAAAAATGTGTATCAACAGGAATACGACCACGCGCATCGCATGTGATGCCGAGTGTGTCCAAGCGCAAGCCTTCGGTGTTGGCAGCACGACCTACGGCCAAAAGAACTTTCTCAGGGCGTAAAGCTTCTTTGCCATCTATTTCAACCACGCATCCGCCTTCGGGATGTTTTTCTGCCTTGGTGACTTTTACACCGAGCTGAAAATTGATGCCTTGGTCTTTCAATATCTTCTGCATGTTTTTGCTGATGTCTTGGTCCATGGTGGGCAACACTTTGTCCATGTACTCAAGCACGGTGACTTCGGTCCCAAGGCGCGACCACACCGAGGCCATTTCAAGGCCGATGGCGCCAGCGCCGATGACGGCCATGGTTTTAGGGACCTGATCGATTTCGAGGGCGCCGGTGCTTGTGAGCACATGGGTTTCATCCACGGTGATGCCACGTAGGGGAGATGAAACACTGCCTGTGGCGATGATGATTGATTTGCCTGTGAGGCGTGTTTCGCCTTCGTTGTTGGCGACGGCAATTACATGGCCGTTCTCTGTTGTTTCGCCCACAAAGCGTCCTGTGCCTGTGTAGCGGGTGATGGCGTTCTTTTTGAACAGGCTTTCGATGCCCTTGCCCAAAACAGTGACGATTTTTTGTTTGCGTTTGAGCATGGCCGCGACGTCGATGGTGAGACCTTGCACGGCGATTCCATGGTCGGAAAATTGATGTTTTGCCGCGTGATAGTTGTGGCTTGATTCGAGCAAGGCCTTGCTGGGGATACACCCTACGCGCAAGCATGTTCCGCCCATCAATTTTTCTTTTTCAATAACAGCGACTTTGAGTCCAAGTTGTGCGGCACGAATAGCGCCCACGTAGCCGCCGGGGCCTGCACCAATAACAATGAGATCGTAGGAAAGTTCGTTCATGATGAACTCCATTTATCACCTCTCCCGCTGGCGGGGGAGGTCGTCGCGTAGCGACGGGTGGGGGTTGGCCGTTCAGCGGATTTTTTTTTAAATCTCCAACAACATCCGCTCAGGATTTTCGACGCAATCTTTGATTCGCTTTAAAAATGTCACGGCGCCTCGGCCATCGACAATGCGATGATCGTACGTGAGGGCCACGTACATCATCGGTCGTAATACAATTTGTCCGTCGACGCCAATAGGGCGCTCTTGGATGCTATGCATGCCCAGGATGCCGCTTTGGGGCGGATTGACGATGGGTGTGCTCATCAGCGATCCAAACACACCGCCGTTGCTTATGGTGAATGTACCGCCTTGCAATTCGTCGAGCTCAAGTTTTCCTGCGCGTGCACGCGTGCCCAAGTCAGCGACGACTTTTTCGGTTTCAGCGAAGGAAAGTAATTCGGCGTTGCGCATCACTGGCACCACAAGGCCTTTGCCGCTGTCAACGGCCACACCGATATCGTAGTAGTGATGATAAATAATATTGTTCTCTTGGATTTGCGCATTGAGCTGGGGCACCTGGCGAAGGGCATCGATGGTGGCTTTTACAAAAAACGACATGAATCCGAGTTTGATGCCATAGCGTTTCTCAAAACTGTCTTTGTAGCGATTGCGCACGGCCATCACCGCAGACATATCGATTTCATTGAATGTGGTGAGCAAAGCCGCCGTTTGTTGCGCTTGAACCAAGCGTTCCGCAATGCGCTTGCGCAAAGGGGTCATGCGCACAATTTCAGTGGCACGCGGTCCAGCGCTTACAGCAGGTTGTGAGACGGCCACCACTTTGGCAGCAGGTTCATTGACGGCCATGGCAGCGGGTGCCGTTTTTGCTGGGGCAGAAACGTCTTCTTTAAGAATGCGTCCACCGGGCCCTGTGGCGGTGATGGTGTTGGCATTGAGCCCCTGTTCGGCGATCACACGTTGGGCGGCGGGCATGACTTTGGGTGCATCCGTAGGGGTGGATGGCGCAGCAAGCGGCGTCGCTACGGGTTGGGTTGGTTTGGTTGCCGCACTGTCGATGCGTGCGAGTACTTCGCCGATGGTTGCGGTGTCGTCATTTTTTTTCAAGATCTGCGTGAGTACGCCTGAATTAGGTGCTGGCACATCCACGTTGACTTTGTCGGTTTCGAGGGTAACGATCGGCTCTCCTTTTTCAACCCATGTGCCTTCGGCTTTGAGCCATGCAGACACAATCACCTCGGTAATAGATTCACCGACGGAAGGAACAACAACTTCAGAGAGTTTTGCGGTCATGGAATTCTCCTGCAACTAGAGGGCAAAGGTCGATTGAACGATGATATTTTGTTCCTGCGCATGGGCCTTGGCCGATCCGACAGCAGGGCTTGCAGACTCGGGACGTGCAATGACCGACATCGGATGCCGTCCCAACAGGTTGTTCATATGATAACGGGTCATAAATGGCCATCCACCCATATTGATGGGTTCTTCTTGAACCCAGCGTACGGGCGTTCCGGCCGGATAGCGTTCTAGCACTTCCAAAAGTTCGTCTTCGGGACGCGGATAAAATTGCTCCATACGAATGAGTGGGATCGTGTCGATCTTGGATTCATTGCGATATTTAAGAAGGTCGTAATACACTTTTCCGGCACACAAAACGATAAACGGCGGCTTGTCTGTTTTTACAGAATCATCTCCGATGATACGTTGAAATGTGCCGTGGGTGAGATCTGCAATGGGTGACGATGCTTCAGGCAAACGCAACAACACTTTGGGGCTCATCACCACCAGGGGTTTTCGGGCAAGGCGCAACATCTGTTGACGCAGAAGATGAAAGATCTGTGCGGGCGTGGTGGGGGTGACCACTTGAATATTATCGGCGGCGGCAAGTTGCAAAAAGCGTTCGAGACGTGCCGATGAATGCTCAGGACCTTGCCCTTCAAAACCGTGGGGAAGAAGCATCACCAAGCCGCTCAATCGCTGCCACTTGTCTTCGGAGGACGTGATGAACTGATCGATGATCACCTGCGC
>SYDY01000031.1 GCA_005801425.1 Bdellovibrionales bacterium
ATACATGAGATAGGGCTACGAGTCTTACACGTCGGGTCGAAAGCAGTCAACGGGCCGATGCTGCTGGACGAAACTTCCATGCCACACTTAGCATAATCATGAACAACGCAAATAACTTGATGTGATGCATCGCAAGGGCTGCAAAAACAACCATGGCTGTTCCGAGCGCAATACCAGGAACCCAAGGATAGCCGGGTGTACGATAGGGTCTTAAAAGATCAGGCCTGGTATGCCGCAATTTAAAA
Source organism: Bdellovibrionales bacterium (assembly GCA_005801425.1). Classification (GTDB taxonomy): domain Bacteria; phylum Myxococcota; class XYA12-FULL-58-9; order XYA12-FULL-58-9; family SYDY01; genus SYDY01. The sequence continues at coordinate 246 of SYDY01000031.1, forward strand.
AATGCGCCCATGGATAAAAGATACACCGAGGCAGCACCAAAACATGCCAGTGTGATGATTTCAGCGGTATGTCCGGTTAAAATAGCCAACACCCCCACCAGGAGATTAACCATCAAAGCCCATACCGGTGTTTGGGTGCGAGGATGCACGTGCCCCAACCATGATGCGAAATAACCGCCCTGCCCCATGGCCATGGTCACACGGGCTGCAGCCAAAATAATGCCGTGAAACGATGCTACAAGTCCCAGCATGCCCACACCGAGCAGCAGCGTGTACCATGGTGATGTTTTTGAAACGACCTGGGCCAATGCCAAAGGCAACGGCGCGTCGCTCGGTGATGTGCTGTTGGTTTCATACACCACCGCTTCCCATCCACCCACGCCAACCGCTGCAAAAAATACGGTGAACACCAAGACAACCAATGTGCACAATGCCAAACCCAAACCCAACCGAACATCACGGTTGGGATCGCGCGCTTCCTCCGCTGCATTGGCCACGCCTTCGATGGCCAAATAAAACCACATGGCAAAAGGGATGCATGCAAACGCACCCGACCATCCGTGTGGCCATGCATTGTTCTCAAATTGCGCCAGCGAAAAATGGGGCGCAACAAACCCCGCAAACAAGAGAATTTCAAATACCGCTAAAAGGGTCACGCATAATTCAAAAAGAGCTGCTTGTTTCACGCCCCATGCATTCAGGGCTGTAAAAACGACATAGGCTGCAATGGCCACAAATTGGGGAGATAAGCCCGTATAACGCTGATGCATGTACGCCCCCAACGCCATGGCAATGGCTGGGGGTGCAAATACAAATTCCATGCATTGGGCGACGCCCGCAAGATACGCACCCCGATGCCCAAATGCTTCACGACAATAGACAAAAGCACCGCCGGCATGGGGCAATGCGCACGCAAGCTCGGTGTAGCTTAAAACAAATGTGATATACATCACGGTCACAAAAAGTGTGGCCAGAAGCATGCCATAGGTACCACCGAGTGGCAGACCCAAATTCCATCCAAAATATTCACCGCTGATCACATAGCCCACACCCAAGCCCCACAGCATCACGGGGCCGAGCGTACGCTTTAAGGTGCTCTCACTACATTTCATCGGTGACCGTAAATGCAAGTTCCAAACTTTGACTGGCATTCAAACGTGGATCGCAGCGCGTTTCATAGCGATGGTGCAAATCACCGGCTGTGATTTCCTGAACACCACCCATGCACTCGGTGACATCTTGTCCCGTAAGTTCCAAATGCACACCGCCCGCATGGGTACCCAAATCACGATGGATGGCAAAAAAACGTTTTACCTCAGCCAAAATATCGTGAAAGCTTCTTGTTTTCACACCATCGTCGGTGGTCCAGGTGTTCCCATGCATAGGATCGCAACTCCAAATCACATGACGATCGCGGGTGGCTTCAATCAGTGGGGGCAAAAGTTTTTCGATTTTGTCGTGCCCCATACGACTAATCAGAACAAGCCTGCCCGGCGTATTGTGGGGATCTAAAACATCGATTAACCTTATCAACGTCTCCTGATCCAACCCCGATCCCACTTTCAACCCGATGGGATTGGCAATACCGCGCGCAAACTCAACATGGGCACCGTCAAGATCACGGGTGCGATCGCCTATCCACACCATATGCCCCGATAATGCATAATAACGCCCATCTTCAGGGTTTTGACGAACAAGCCCTTCTTCGTAATCCAGCAGCAACGCCTCGTGTGACGCATAAAACGAGGTTTGGCTCAGTTGCGGATTGGACTCAGGATCCATCCCGCATGCTTCCATAAATTGAATATTCTCTTCAATGCGTTTTACGATATGTGCAAAACGTTCGCGTGCGGGAGAACTTGCGATAAACGCCGAATTCCATGACGACACATTGCGAAGCGATGCATAGCCTTCAATGGCCAAAGCTTTGATAAAATTAAGTGTGGCTGCGCTTTGAAAATAAGAATCAAGCAAGCGCACAGGATCGGGAGCACGCTCTTCTTGCGTAAATCCGTGTCCATTGACCATATCCCCGCGATAACTGGGCAAGACCACATCGCCAATGGTTTCAAGATCGGTCGACCGCGGTTTGGCAAATTGCCCTGCAATACGTCCCACTTTGATCACCGGGCATCCAACACCGTGCACAAGGGTCACGCTCATTTGCAACAGCAAACGAAACAAGTTGAGCAATGGATCTTGTCCAAATTCGCCAAAACTTTCGGCGCAATCGCCACCTTGCAACAAAAATGCGCGGCCACGCGATACTTCGGCAAGCTGGCTGTGCAAGTGATCCACTTCACGAAAGGTCACCAAAGGCGGCAAAGTCCGAAGACGATCGGTCACTGCATGCAGCTTTTGAACATCAGGATAGATAGGTTGTTGCTTTGCAGACTTCTGACGCCAACTGGAAGGATCCCACACCATGGGTGCAGGCATACCAGGCAGATCTAGGATGCGGCAAGCAGCGAGGACGCAGCAAGCTGCGCCCCTACGTTTTGCAGGCTATTTTTGCATGCCAGCAGATCTTCTGACGAAAATTGCCAGGTACGGTGCTCAGGGACATCACCCCCACGGGGGAACATCAGTTGCGTGCGAACCGCACCTACCGCTAGGGCATACAGCATCAATTGCATGCGATATTTCGCCATGGCTTCGGCATTGGGTTTCCCATATTTAAAATCGATCACACGCAAACCTTCGAGATCTTCGACAAGCACGTCAATTTGGCCAACCACCGTCAAAACACCAAAATCACCTGTGATCGGCAAACGAAATGGAAGTTCGTGCCGGCGCTGTGCCACAGGTATAGCCGTAAGTTCAGCACCCTCGCCGTGGGTGATAAATGCTTTCAGATCATCGCCCACTTTTTTAATTTGTGCATCATGGGATGAAAGCCCCAAACGACGCCGTTGGGCATCAAGAAAATCATCCACGTTTGCAAACAAACCAAGTGCCGGAAGTTCGGCCAAAATAGCGTGGACGATATCGCCTAATTCGGAGGGGGTGTATGCGCTTTGTTCTTTTTGTAGGGGCGGTTCGCGAACCGCCCTCATCAATGTTTCGCCCAAGGGCGCTTCACGAAGCGCCCCTACATAAAATAGTTCAATGAGCGATGTCACAGGCATTTCAAAATGGCGTTGTGTATCTGCAATACGTGCAGGTATATAAATCGTGTCGGCCACTTTTTCGGGATGAGAAATTTCTCGATGCCATGGCATGACATCCGTCGGCGGCTGCACGCATTTAACAAGCCCTTTCTCCAGAGCATGGGGAAACCACGATTCAAGATAACGCGCAAAACCATCGCCTTTGTCGGCGCCTTTGCCATCGGCAGGTCCAAAGAAAATAAGCTCGCGTTCGGCCCGTGTCATGGCCACATATAACAAACGTCGTTTCTCTTGCTCTTTTTCGTTTTTATTGCGCAAAGCCGCATCACGAAATCGCGACGATTCAAAACCATCGCCACCCCGAGGTTTAAACACCACACCCGCATGCCGATCATAGCGCAATCGCTCGGTGTCGTTTTTTCCACGACGACGCAAGCCCGGCATCAAAACAATGGGAAACTGCAAGCCCTTGGATTGATGCACACTCATGAGGATCAACGGGCCTTCTTTATTCCCACTTGTTTGCGCAACAGGTTCATCATACCCCGATCGCAAACGCCGTATTTGCTCACGTGCAAAACGAAATACCGTGCCACCCCGCGCGCCACATGCTGCGCCCATGTCAAACCATCGATCCACATTGCTCGCAGCCTGCGCCCCTTCGGGCCGTGCACGAACCAAGGCGCGTAACCCTAAAGTTTCATCCATCAAACTTAAAAAATCGATCACACGCATAGTTGCGATTTTTGAACGCAACAAAACGAGCGAATTCACGATATCCGTTAAAACCTCTCCATAAGCAGGTATTTCACCACGCATCATGCCCGCAGCAGAACCACCGCGTATGAGCGCAAACCAAAGTTCATCATCCAACGCAAAAATAGGCGACCGCAATGCCACCGCCGCCGCCATGGGATCTTCGGGATCCACCAACCACGCAAGCAAATGGATCATGTCGATAATTTCAGGGCACGCATACAATCCGCCACCACCGCCCGTTTGCACAGGCACACCCATGCGACGCAGCGCCTCGGCATAAAGCGGTGCCATGGTCATGGTGGCAAGGAGCAAACAAAAATCACTGGGCGCATCACCTGCGTGCAAACGTGACACAACGTAAGAAGCAAGCTGCGAAGCCTCTTCAAGAACAATGTCCTCGCCTTTTCCATCGCCTGTGGTTTCAACCCACGTGATCCCCGCATCGTCCGCAAGCGGTGTGTCTAAGCTTTCAAGCGCATCGTAGTTCGTTGCAAATAAAGTAAGTCCAATGCTGTTGATCCCACGCACCAAAGAGTACGTTGATCGACGACTTACCGACAATGTGATCTGATCGCCCTCTAAGTTTTTAATATCTTGTTCAAACGCATCAAAACCCGAGGGATCCGCACCACGAAACGTATAAATCGCTTGTTTGCGATCGCCCACCACACACAAAGCCGCTGGAGAACCACGGTCATCATCGCCCTCAAGTCCCGCCAAAAGGTGTACAAAACGCCGTTGTAATAAATTGGTATCTTGGGCCTCATCCACAAGAACAGCACGAACACGCTTGCGAACATCCTCACGGATCTCCTTATGGTTTGCGAGCATATTCACCGCGTTGCTCACAATGTCACCAAAATCTACTGTGCGACGTTCATGTTTGAGCCATTCGTAACGCCGCCAAGCTGCACCCACGAGATGCTGCAAAGGTGCCACCAATAACGCACAACGCTCATCTGCAAGCACATCGAAAACACGTTGCGTGAGAAGATCTTTGTCTTCAATCCGAACCACCTCGCTCAATTTTCCACGACGAGACAAACCTTTTCCCGCATCATGCCACATGGATGTCCATTCTTCGTGAGAAGAACCGTCATGGGGCATGGGTGCATCCAAAAACTCTTGCATGGTTTTTCGTGTTGTGGCCGTCAGCACGTCAAGAGAACTCTCATAGCGCGTTCGTATGCATGCGATTTCATCCGACAAGCGTTTTCGGATAACCCAAGGATCGTAGCTTGCACCAAACAAAGCGGTGACGTCATAGGGCGATGCACCGTTTTCTCGTGCACGGTTGATTGCCTGCCACAAAGCCCCTGGCAATTCGTCATCCACCGCAAAATAACGCGACAAAGCCATGACCGATTTTCGCGTTAAATCATCCGCATCGGCCAACCACGCATGTTCACAGGCTTCGACAAAAAGTTCGAAGTCCTCGCCCTTTTCGCCCAAAATTTCTTGATGCTCTGGAATGCCCGCCGCAAGGCTGTATGTTGATAACAATTGCAAGGCGAGCACATGAAAATTAGACAAGGGTGCACGGGCAAGCTCCGCAAGAACCGTCTGGGACACATGGGCATGCTGCAAACGAACACGTATGCGATCTTTAAGTTCCGCCGCGGCTTTGCGTGTAAACGTAATGCCCACAATTTCCATAGGACGCACACGATGCTCCAACACCAACGACGCGTAAATCTGTACAAGCTGGTAGGTTTTTCCTGTGCCGGCGCTGGCGCGCAAGAGGCGTGTTGGAAGCACTGGACGACCATCAAACATCTGCACCCCCGCCATTCACAAACCGCTGACACACAAACCGATGATCACACATCGTACATGTCTTTAAATCTTCGGCATCGGCACGCAATTCACCTTGCAAAAGCGGCACAAGTCGCGACCACAAGACACGCGCAGCATCGTCCACATGGCCTTCGGCACCCTCCCCTGAATCGACCGGTGCCTTTCGTTTCGCATCTTTAAGGCCAATCCACGCCACATCCACAAGGTCCTGTTCGTTCGAAAAATCACGGCGCGCAACCGTGGCGTAAATAGGAAGTTGCAAGTGCCGTCCTGGTTCACGTTTTATTATTGTTCGTTTGTAATCAAGCGCCCAGACCGTATCGCCCTTGCGCTCAATGCGATCAATACTTCCTCGCACACGTATACCTTCTGAAGACTCAGGATCGCGTAAAAAAATCGGTGCGACATCTGCACGTTCATCAAAACGATATTCAAGGGCCAGCAGCTCATCGTCCACGCCCGCGTTCATGTCGGCGCGCAACTGCAATTCAAGCATACCCCATGCTTCTTCAAGCAATGTTTCTTGCAAATAAGGATGCACCGAAACATCGGCAAGCAAGCGCTGTTGATGCTGTTCAAACACATGCCGCGCGCGCATCAAACATTTTTCGGGTTCTACGCGCAAAAACTTAAAACCACCGTGCTTTCGCAAATCGTCGTACACAACATGCAATGCTGCATGCACCAAAATACCTTCTTCACGCGCATCCACGCCCAAGCGTGGCACATCGTCCACACGAAGTTTCAACAAATGCGCTGACACATATTTAAAGTTGCACGTCGCCAACGTGTCCATGCCCGATGTGGTTTGGGTATTCCCAACAATCATGGTATGCAGATCCACATCACGAAGAATACCCCGATGGGCCGTACGCTGATGCATCATAGGTGACATACGATAATTGCGTGCTTCTTCTTCCACCGGGCGAGGCACTTCAGGCTCCATGGCAAGCACACGCAACAAATCGTCCACCAGCTCTGATCGTTCAAGGGTTTCTTCGCCAGCACCGCTCATGGTGGTCACAAGAATTTCTTGCTCCACCGCATGCATGGCTTCGATCCACACCCAGAGGTCGCGCGCATCGGAACGCATGGGTCCACGTCCCGTGGTTCCACCCAACTGCAACAAACGTGGTCCCAACACGCGGTTGATCTCCGCACGCAGTGAATCGCTAAGGATGGGATCAGGCCTTGGTTTCGCAGGAAATGTGCCTGCATTCACACCTGCAATCACGACATGCGAATACGATCTCCCAATGAGATCACTGGGTGTGCAAACATAAACGCCCCCAGGATGGTTGGATTTTCCGTTGATCGGCGTTTGTGACAAAACACGCGCAAGCCATGCCGCCACTTCGCTGCGTGAAAAATGTTGGTCTCGTATTTCAGGTTGCAAATCAATCAGAAGTCTTTGCGATGCATGGATCACGTCCATGCATTCTTCTTCAAGGGCGGTTCGCGAACCGCCCCTACAAAGTTCATTCACCAGCGTGGTCAATGCACAAAGATGCGTTCCAAGGGACGCCGCTTCAGGCAATCGCTGCATGAGGGTAAACACGCGCGACAACCCATGAGAAATTTCATCACCCCGTGGCAACGCATCAAGCGCCGCACCATAGCCTCCCGCAAAGGCTGCCGATCTCACACCGGCCACACGTAGTAAACGCGCGAGACTGTCGATATGCATGAGATCTTCGCCCACAGGAATGGACACATTGAGTGCGTAAAGGACTTCTAAAAGATCTTCCCGTGGAAATGCGCGATCAGGCATACGAAGCAAAGACAAGAGAGCCGTTGCCATGGGTGTTTGAAGCAATGTGGGTGGCGCAGCATCGCGTATGGGGATATTTCCAAGCGCAAGCGCTTGACGTACCTGCGTGGTCAATTCACCATGTTCTGCACAAGCAACGGCAATGCATTCAGGTGCAATACCACGGTCAATCCATACCATCACTTCATGGGCCACACGCCGCGCGTGAGCCTGTGCACCCGAAACACGCATCACCCGCGCGGGCGCGCCTTCGACCACATCCCGTGTCATGAGTGATCGACGCATGGTTGCAAGCGGACCCGTGCCCACGCGATCATCAAATGCCACGCGAATATTTCGATGCCCACGCGTTTCTAACGCATGCAAACTTGCTTCCGACCACACAAACGATTCAGGACGGGCGCTGTCCCATGGCAATGTGATCTCAACATCCAACCCCATGGATGCAAACGCACCGATGAGATCCAAACGACTGCCAAATAATTCAGCCACACCCTGCACGCGCACCGAATCAATGGCATGCCACATCCATGGCAAGCGGCGTTCTATGACCGCAAGCACTGCATCGCGATCACGATCCGCACCATCGCGCACGCCCGCATGGGCAAGTCCTTGTTCGTACAATGCGAGAACGTTTGCAAGCCGCGTACGTTCAACCGACGGTGAACCTTCACCAAGTGCACGGGATGTGATCCCCGCACGTCGAAGTTCGATCAATGCACGATGCAATGCCGCAAGTCCCCATGGGTCATTCACCAATGTTGCGAAAGGTTTTTCTGCGTGTGCAAGCACAGAACGAAGCACCAAGCTGCTTCCAAGAGGTGCCGGCTCTGGACCTGCCAATTCGGAAAATAAACCGTCAAACGTGCTATTGTGTGCACCGTCCAGCAATCCTGTCAAACATGGCAAAATTTGCAGTATTTTAGGGAACTTAGGAAGCGGCATGGAGATAACATAGCGTGCAATAAAGAGACTTGGAAGTCACCAATCTTTGTGCACGCCCAATCAGGTATTATAACCACCGAGGAATGCAACACGCCTTGTGGATCTTTTTAACCGGCGGCGTCGGCTGCCTCACACGCTTTGGTATTCTCACGGTGTTAAGCCACCATCCCCCCATGGCCACGCTGATTTGCAATATGATGGGTTGTTTGGGTGCAGGCATATGCCATCAATTGCTGATTGAAGATCGCATATCCCAGGCCGTTGCAGTGCCTTTGTTACTTGGCTTTTTGGGCGGCCTCACCACGTTCTCAACATTCATGCTTGATGCCATCGGGTTTTACCAGCGCGAAAATATGGCACACAGCGCCATGTATATCATCGCATCATTGGGGATGGGTTTTGTGTTGTGCATCCTGGGGAGCGTGTTGACACGGTGGGCATTGGCATGACGCGGCAAGACTAAAACGTCAACATTCAACACGTGAACCTGTTGCTTATAAAAAAAATTTACGATCAGAAAATAAAATTTACTCACAACAATATAAAAACACGCGCGATATAAAGGCATACACACCATGCCGCCGCATTTTCATGGAGTTCTTTATGTCGTCCACCAATACGGTTCTCCCATCGCACACTTCACTCAGACGCAATCCTATGCTCGGCGATTCACAAAGCATTCTCACCGTCGGTAACGGCGTAGGTACGATGAGCAGAAGCCTCATCGTACGTGAAGGCTCAGCCCAAGTGAGCATCGATCCCGGTTCATGCGCCGCTGATTCGGTGACATTCCGACCCGTCGTTGGTGGAATCAAATTGGCCCACGGCTCACAAATCGTTTTGCCGGAACCCGCAACACAACACACCCCACTTGAGCATTTTGCCAGTGTGGGCGGTCGCATTGAACAAACTGTTCTTGAGTACAATGCACGCACAGGTCGGCCGCAGTATGCAATCTATACCTCTGATGTTGAACCGAACGCTTTGAATTTAGCGACACAAACTTTCACGGTACAAAATTATGAGACGGGAACCGCACGCGTCTGGAAGATGAATCCTGGCGATCTCCTGTCCCCTAATATGCCCTATAATGCGTGGTCGGAATCCATGGTTTCGCAGACAACCAATGGCAAGCCAGGAACCATATTGGCACAGGCCATGAATTTGCCGTTCTCCAAATCCACCGAAGTGGTCTACAACCTCACCCAGCAGGTGCCAGGCCAACCAGGTACTTATCTTGCCGAGACCACATCGTCAGCATGGGTTGTGTGCAATAGTCCCTCGATGGCAAAGGGTCGTTTTTCAGGTGAAATCCGACTTGATTTCACACCCGCACCAAGTTCTTCGCGTTACAGACCTGTCGCAGAAGGCATGAGTTACAACAAAGCAGCCAGCTTCATCGCCTCCGACGACGTAGAAAGCGCGCCTGAAGCCATTTCCCCTCCAGGCATGCAGGTATGGGAATTGGGCCAGGTCCATGTGAGCTCATGGATGAGCCCCATTTATTTTGATGTCAGCAACAAAACGGGACTTCCCAAGACTGTTGCAGTTCAACAAAAAATAGACATGCCTGCTGTAAGCTTCTCGTCCGAAACCGGTGAGAGCGTATCCAATGGGCTCAAGCCATCAAGCACATGGTTGCCATCCAAACTTGCCGATGGACAATTTTTACCAGGTGGCACAGCACTCAGCATCAACATATTCGACGGACGCGTTCTCAGCACACCTGCCACAGGCCATGTGAGCGGACGCTATCAGGTCGGTGGTTATCAAGCTGAACTTTATCAAGGTCAGCTCAATACCATGTCCGCAGATCTCATGACAAAAACAGCGGTCACCGTCAAAGGTGAATTGACAGCCTACGAGAACCCCGAAAAATACAATCCAACCCATTGGTCCATCAACACACTTGATCTGATGTTCTCAGGTAAATTGTGCACACAGCAGGTGGGCAAGGACGGTGAGCAATATCCCGTAAAATTTGTGGCAGACCTGCCAAGCAACGTCGTAGACGGAACGATCAGTCCCGGTGATCTTCAACTGCCTGAAGGGATCATCGGCACGGTAAGCGTCGCTGACAACCAAGTCACCGTCATGCTCAACGTTCCAAGCGTCGCAAATGGCGCATCAAAGGACATTGAATTCAGCATGCCTTGTGCGCTTCAAGTCAAAATGGATCATCACATCGAAGAATAAATCGCTGTTGTGCGGATTTATAGTGGTAGGTCCCTGGGCCTACCACTATTTATAATAGCAACATGCATCACATCTATCCGATATAACAGCCTATGAGTATCACCCAAAAGATCTATGATCTTGTCTCTGGATTCAGCAGACCACGCACCGCAGAAGACATCGTTCGAAACAACCAATCCACGATCCGTGATTTTTTTAGTTCAAGAAGACACACAAGCGATGTTCTTCATCTCGGCCCTCCGGAATGGGGCGTCAGATTGTGCCGAAATAAAAAATATACCGATATCGGCTGCAATCTACATGCTAATAAAAACAACCCCACTGGCGAACCTGTCTCCCCTACGCACGATTTGCCGCCCAAATTTACGATTTACAAAGGCAAAACCGCTGCAGGAAACCACCTTTTTGATTTAATCAATCAACGAGGTCTCATTCCGACCGATGCAAACGTTGTGCATTGGCCAACCGACCAGAACGGCCAGTTGTTTCAACCCACGCATGGCGAACAACACAACATCACCAACATCCAGAAGACATTCAACGGCGCAAGAGGTGGATTCTCGACCTTGTATCCTGCGTATATCCATGAAAAGCGTTTTAGCCCTCACGTGCCATGTGCAGACATTACGATAGGTGATCACACTGTTTTTCTCCGAGCAAGCTCATGCACCGTCGACGTGCCTATCTCAGAAGCCCGAGGTATTTTGTTGTTGTATGGGACACCGGTCACTGGTGGACTCGTCTGGCCTGCAGTTGCACTTTACCGATATCTCAAGGGCGAAGCTGCATGGTATGTGATTGAAATACCACCCAATCTCCCACGCCATGACGTTGCCATGATAGAAGCAGCAGCCTATGACCTCAGCAATGTTGGGATCGTATGGGCGCAACACGCACCACAAAGGCCAAGTTGGATGCCTGCGTTGCCTGCCTAATGGCGCAGCAAGCTGCACCGCTACGTCGCCTAGAACACTCTTATGAATTGAATTTTAATGAATTTGGCGATAATAAAGATAGACCGCTTTCACTTTTCGGTGATTGAATTTTGGTGCAGGTGCTTTTGTTCTTATCGCGGAGCGAAAGCGAGGTAATATGTGATATATGCCGAGCTTGAGCGACAAAGATAAGAACAAAATGACCCAGCCAAAAACAATCAATGAAGAGTGAAAGGGGTCTAAAATGTCATCTTTACAATCTCGCCTGAATATATCGGAAAAACACGCTGCGCTTATTCAAACGTTCGCAGAAAAACTCCCTGTAGGCCCCGCTGATCGCGCGGTCTATTATGTTCTCGATACAAGCGAAGACACCAAAAAACCGGGACCTCATGCGACCACCCCCGATAATCTTTACACATTAAGAGTTTTCGAAGATCAAATAGAAGTCGCCCCCAAAGGCATACAAAGTGCAAATCAGCATTTTATACGTCTCAGTGGTTTGCCAGCGGTCATGCCATCTCAACCCCCAGCAGTCCCTTCTCGATCCGCAAAATCGCCCGCTATACGCGCACTCTGCATCGCACACGACGCAGTCAACGTTCCCGAGATGCAACGCAAATCGTCCATTGCTTACGAAAACGAGCCTGTTTGGCAAGAAACCATGAGAAACCTTGAGTCGCTCGCACAGCATGCTATGGAGATCCACGCAGAGAATGAAAAAGAAATATCCCTGACCGATGCTTCGGATCAAATCGTGAAGGCATGGTTTGCCGATCATCAATGGCCCAATGATGCGCCGAGAGAAACCCTTTACGAGCGTATTTACTATGAAGTGCTTGGGCTTGCGAAGCAAAAGTACAGTGAATATCTTGATACGCTCTGATGTGCCCCTGGAACGCGGGCATCCTGCCCGCTTATATTTCCAGAATTTTATGAGCGGGCAGGATGCCCGCGCTCCAAGGGCCACTGGACGATACCTAAAAATATAGGTTCCGCCGAAATAACGCTACGATTGAGGTATGCCTTACATCCCCCAAAAACCAAAGCTACCGCCACTATCAATACCCTCAGTACCCTCAGTCCAAACCCCTGCTATTGATGTGAATGCCAGACAGCCTTTGGCTGCAAGCTCCCTCGCGACAAAACCTCCGACTCACGCTGCAAACTTACAGCCCCAGCCACCACCCCCGCCACCCCCCACTGCGACAACAGCGACAGCACATGCCGCACCCCCGCCTCAAAAGAAAGATCCCTTCGCCAAAGCGCTCAGCATGATCCCACCCGCGCAGCATGAGGGCTTTCTGGCATCCAAGGAAATGCTGCGTGCTCTTGCGCCCAAGGATTATGACTCTTCATATGATGAAGGCGTCGCCCATGCTTTTTTGATTTGTGGCAGCGATGAGTGGAAAACTGTCTTGGAGAAGAGTCAAAAATTCTTAGCTTCGTATGATTTTATCATGAGCCCCCACGAACTTATCATGGCCATCGCACAGTGTCCTTCAACTTCTCGCGACTGTATTTTGGAAACACTAAGCAGTTTTGTCGATATCAATGAAAAACAATTTCATGTGCGTTCACTACATGAAATTGTTTTGGCCTTGAAAGATTGCCCTGCGGAAAAATTTCATGAAATTACCGCGCTTGCCAAATCTCTGATTAAAAACTCAAACAATGGCGTACTGCTTCCTCAAATTTTAAATTTTTTTAATGCATGTACAAACGCTGAACAACGCGATGCCATGCTCGCTTTTCTCCGTGATTATTTTCATCGTTTCCCAAAGCCAATCCAAAAAGATTTCCAAATGGTTTTGGATTCATTTGTGAATCGACCCATGTCAGTCGAGGAAAATTTTGGTTTTGAAACACCCACGTCGGGTCCCCTCCTTCTTGGCTCAATCACCACCGCATCGCGATTTTTAGTGCTGGGCAGGGCTGACATGATCGCAGACGCCATCAGAGCCCTGCTGTGCTGCCCCGATAGAGAGACACAAGAATCGCTGACATCACTCGCTCTCCAATTTAAGAGCAAGTATGGATATTATCATCCATGTGGCGCGATCATGGAAGCACTGTTGGCATGCGAACCCGCATCGCGATCAGAGATTGCGAATTACGCCCTCGGGTTCATCGACGTATATCATTTGCCCAAAGCAATATTGGCTTTTCGTGATTGTAAGACGGATGAAGCACGACAAAGCGCCGTGAGTCGTATCACGAAAAGCATGGATCCTCAACAAACCATCGTGGATGATCTTCTGGCTGCTGGTATCACGCAGGAAGATGCAGCGTTCTACGCCATGGCCATTACCACGCCCATGACGACACCACTTACCCACGACCAACGTCAAAAGATCCGAAGCGCTGTCACTTCCGATCCAAAGCTCGCAAAAATACTTTCACAGTACATGGTGCCAACAACCATGGAATTTAAAGATGGCGGCTTAAACCACAACCATTTTTCCACATTTTTCGCCAAACTTCTACCCGATGTTCACGTACCTTCCGACGCCATGGTCGTTGGCCGTTTGACATCCATTCCGTCGGTTGATCAAGCGGCTGTCGATCGTGATCTTCCTCATGGTAGCAAACTTGTTGCCGTGCACGGACGAACCCTGTTGTTCGAGATCGATGGCGACCCGGAACATTATTTGGCCATCAAATTGGCCAAGGAAGGTGAAAACACAAGCGATGTCTCTTCAGGATTGCGTCGCGAAGTGTGGATGAATCATGCCTTACTATCGCTTCAGGACGCGCTAGGCCTCGAAAGCGACATACCACAGCCTCTCGAACAAAGTATGGTTCAAGTCACGCTCCCCGAAGAGATACGCAAACGTGTCGAGGCGCAGGCTGCGCGTTTTGGTAGTAATGAATTTGATCTTGCCACCGATATGACGACGGGAAAAGTGATTGCGATCCAGTCCATCGTATCCAAAGATTATCACGTGTATTTAAACGATCCCGCGCTTTCACCTGCTGCATTTCGCGATTCTTCTGATCGATGCCTCAAAGATTATGCCCGTCAGATGCGCGCCGGTTTATTTCATAGCGCACCCGCTGATCTTTTTCATAATACAGAAAGTGATCGCCGCTACGTGTGGGATTCTGAAATTGTCGTCAAAGCTGGGGCGTACAACAGATCCAATGAAGGCGCTGGACGCCTTGATCGGCCTGCAGCTGCAGTGCAAACGCCCAATCATCGTGCTTCAGGTGTCGCCGACACAAAACATATTTACACCACATCCCAATTGTTAACCGACCACCCCAATGCGAAATATTTTAAGCGTGAGGATTTTTCAAAAAGTGTCTTTCGTGAGGTCTATGAAGACAAAGAACGCGAAGCAAAATTTTCTTTGGATCATGCACCCCAAGCCGCTGCAATCACCGCGATGGGCGATGTTTTGTTAAGTTGGGCGTTAACAACCGCTGATAGCTGGGCCAAACGCCGTGCCAAGGGCACCCCCGGCAATCAACTCGACCTCGCCGATGAATTGCTCCATGGCTTCGTCACGTTTTATGCGCAATATACAGGGCTGTCCCGTGCAGAAACCGAAACACTATTAGGCAGCCTCATCGATTTCAAACGCATGGGCCGCCAGTTCGAATACTTCAACAGCGATGAATACATTCGTGAAGCACAACAACCCGGCGGCATTCCACAAGAACGTTGGGTGGAATTGTATGGTCCGCACACAAAGGTTACATGGGAGATGAAAGAAGGCATGCGTGGATGGACACGCGCAGGCGGATTTCGTCATAATAAGAAAAATATCGATTTAGGCCCTGTCAACGGTCCTATGCCCTGCCAAGAGCTCATGCGCGCACTTTATGTAACCACCCAGCTGGCCATGACCCACGCAACTCAGGCCGATGCTGCAGCCTAAACCGATGTCCACAAAAAGTTACACATCATCATTGTACATCGACGCAATCATCGCATCGTATTTCGCAAGCACCACGTTCCGTTTGAGCTTCATGGTCGCGGTGAGTTCTCCACCGTCAATAGAAAATTCACCCGGTGCAATACGAAATGCTTTAATTGTTTGAACACGGGCAAGTTGCTTATTAAGAACTTTAATTTGTTCATCGATGAACGCATTGATTTTTGGACACACCGCAGCCTGCGCGAGGATGGTAGCAGACGATCCGGCTTGTTCTGCAAGGATCGCAAGTTTTTCAGGATCCAGCGAAAGCAATACCGTGAGATATTTTTTACGATCCCCCACCACCATCGCATGACCAATCCCTGTGACCGATTGGAACAAACCTTCGATCATACTCGGAGAAATATTTTCTCCACCTGCGGTGATGATCAATTCTTTTTTACGACCGGTGATCTGCAAAAACCCTTCTTCGTCAAGTTTGCCCAAATCGCCTGAATGAAGCCATCCATCGGCATCAAGGGTTTCGCGGGTCGCTTCAGGATCTTTCAAATATCCCTTAAAGACATGCTTACCGCGCATAAGAATTTCGCCGTCCTCGGCGATACGTAATTCCGTGCCTGGAACCACTTGGCCGCATTTTCCTAAACGAAAATTAAAGGGCAGTGAGACCGTACCCGGACCTGTGCATTCGCTCATGCCGTACACTTCACAAATAGGGATCCCAAGGTTTGCAAAATATTCAAGCGTCGACATCGCAATGGGCGCTGCTGCTGTGGCTTGCATACGGCATGCATCGAGTCCAAGTTTTGCGCGCACTTTGCTAAAAACAAGCTTGTCGGCCAGCTTATAACGCCATCCCGGCGACATCCCCCGCTCCACACGGTAACGCGCGGCCTTCCCTTGTGCTTTGGCCCATGTGGCAAGGCGCTTTTTCACACCGGTGATCTGCGATGCAGCCGCCTGCATTTTGCTTTGAATTTTTTCCCACACACGCGGCACGCCCAAGAAAATCGTGGGTCGAATTTCACGCAAATTATCGCCGAGCTTCTCTACACTTTCGGCAAAAGAAACAGAGGCTCCCACCGTCATTGGACCATAAATTGTCACCGCCTGTTCAGCGATATGGCTCATGGGCAAGTAGCTTATCAAACGATCGGAGGGTTCTAGCGTCATCAGGGTTTGCAAGGACTCTGCCACAAAGGATACGCCTTCGTGGGTGATCATCACTGCTTTGGGGTTTCCCGTGGTTCCTGACGTATAAATCAATGCACAGACATCCGATGGAACTTGTGCATTCATACGTGCATCAAGAGCAGCATCAGTGATATTCTCGCCCGCATCGATGAGCGCATCAAAGGTCATCGCATCGCCCGTTGCATCCCCTGCATCCATCACCACGATATGCTTAAGTTTAGGAAGCTGCGCACGAATCGATTGGAACTTTTCGAGCTGCACTGCGTTTTCAACAACAGCCATGGTCGCATCGCAGTGGTCGGTGATATAGCGGCATTGTTCCGCGCTGTTCGTGGTGTAAATACCTGCGGGGATGGCACCACAAAATATCGCGGCCACATCTGCAATCACCCATTCGGGGCGATTGCCACCGATAATCACCACGCCATCGCGTGGCTCTACACCAAGGGAAATCATGCCCTTGGCAACGCACTTCACTTGCTCGGCATATTCCGACCACGTGATCGTGTGCCACACGCCTTGGGATTTATAGCGCATGGCCGGGCGTGGCCCATGTTGCTTCACACACGAAAAGAACACATCCACTGCGCGAGATTGAGTCATACGATTTCTCCACTATGTTGCATGCAATTCCCCGTATGGGCGGTTCGCGAACCGCCCATCAAGCATAACAAGGGCGCTTCACGAAGCGCCCCTACATAAGATAAGAAAACAACAGAATAAGGCCCAAGTATCCTACGGCGACGACATACGATGGCAAAGCATCAGCGATACGGCAAGCACCAACATGCCCATGCCTTGATGACATGCTGCAATAGCTGGGGTCACGCCCAATAATAACGTCCCGACACCCAAAGATACCTGCACAAGAACAGCCAATACAACAAAAAATCCCAAGCGCGTAATACGCCCATGAACACCATCACGAACCATGGTCCAAAACTGAAATATTGCGAATAAAACAACACAATAAGCAAGCATGCGATGCTGGAACTGGATCGTAATAATATTATCCAACAAATTGCGCCAAAGCGGCGTCATGCTCACAAGGCCATCGGGGATCCACTGCCCACCCATGGTCGGCCAATCGGCCATGATCAAACCTGCACGATTGCCTGCCACCAAACCCCCTGCGGTGATCGTGGTCCAAACCAAAAGTAAAAACACGCAAGCTCTGTTTCGTGTCGATTTGTTTACGCTGTAGCTTTCAGGGAAAAACACATCAAGCGCGCTCCACCACAAACCTGCAAACAAAAATGTTGCGAGCAAGAGATGAATCGTCAGCCGGTAGGCGCTCACATGGGGCACATCCACAAGACCGCTCTGCACCATGAACCAGCCCACAAACCCCTGCATACCGCCGAGGACAAGCAATCCAAGCATGCGTCCGCGCAAGAACCTGGGCAACACACCACGCGACCACCACCAAAACATGGGGATTGCAAAAACAAAACCGATGATGCGCCCGAGCAAGCGATGGGCGTATTCAAGCCAATAGATCGATTTGTATCCCGCCAAATCCATGGAAAAATTCACGCGCTGGTATTCGGGGAATTGTTTGTACGCATCAAATGCCGCTTGCCACGCCACATCGTTCATGGGCGGCAACCACGCTGTGACAGGCTTCCAATCGACGATGGAAAGTCCCGATTGGGTGAGCCTCGTTAATGCACCCAACACGATCATGCCAAGCGATAGAAGCGTGCAAAGCACGAGCCACCAGCCAATTTTTTTGGGGCGGTCTTTTTCACCACCGCGCAACATGAACGTAGGTTTCATCGCTTCAATGCCTTTAATATGTCATCCTCGCAAAAGCGGGGATCCAGGATGATGGATCCCCGCTTTCGCGAGGATGACGACCTTTATTACCGCTTCAATGCCTTTGCGATCGTTTCTGCAACATCCCCCACAAGATCGGTTGCAAGCCGTGTTGCGGCCCTGCGCTCAGCTTCGGCAAGATCACCATGGCCTTCTTTTTGTGTACGCGACAATGTGCCCAGCACTTTGCCACTTTCGATGTCGATCACATCAACCGTCACACCCACCCGTGCATTGTAAATGGTGATTCCCTCACGCTTGATTACATTCGATTGTTCAAGACGTGTTTGCGCGCGAATGCTCACGTCGGCATCCACAATCAGATGATCCACTTGATAACCGCGCTGCCCCAAACCCTCGCTTAACGCTGCACGGATCACCTCAGCATCAGGCCCTTCCACCACAAGTCGTATTTTGAGAGCACCCACGGCACTGTCGAATGCTGCAGAAATATCGCTGTAAAGATACGGACTCTTGGTGCCCACACCATCGGCCGAAATAATGCGCAATTCGGTATTCGTCGCTTCGCGTTGCAACAACAGTTCCATGGCAAGGCCCAAATGTTTGACCCGCGCGCGTTTCGACAATCCAGCCGCAGCTTTGAGATGTTCGCCGACTTGTCCATCCAAAGAAATCAACACCTCTTCAATGCGCCCTGCCTCACGCTGCCGATGCAGACATGCAAGGGCATAGAAGCCTGTGTGATCGTTATAACGGTCTACAATTTCAGCGCCGACCAGCACTTTGTCCACCACCACCTGGGTTCGCACCGCGGCGTCTTGTACTTCAAGCTCCGGCGCGCCTGTTTTATTGTAGGCAGCCACAAAGTCATCACTCACCGAGCGCACCGATGCTTTAAAAATGCTTGCAAGACCTGCAAGTGCTGCGTTTTGTGCCGATGGAATATCCACCGCTGATCCTTGTGCGCAAAGATAAATATGATGGGGAAAGCGAGGATCTTCATGATCGATCCACAGGGGGCGTCCCACGCGTGGTGATGTGATATCAGCTTCGGCAGAAGATTTTTCAATGTGGGCTGATTGCGTAGGACCGCCTTTTGAATATCGATCGAAAATATCGTCCACCGTGACGATGGCATCGTGGGACGTAAACAATCCGCTTTTTTCCGCCGCAAGAATTTCTTTCACGCGATCGAAATCAATTTGAAGAAGCACATAGAGTGTGCCTTCGGCGGTGGTGTATGAATCAACCACTTCACTGCCTCGCAACGACACATTGGCCGCCGTTTTGATGGCCTGTTCCACCATCTGCACATCGCGGCCGGCATAGGACGCCTGAAAATCTTTCATCAGCGATGCGGAAAATGTTTCCATCACTGCGGCAAGTTCTGCACGTCCACGTTCCGTCGCCGCACTGCGAAGCAAGCTTGGATTGCGTATTCCCGCAGCAGAGCCCACGCCGTAAAAAACCCGGGCATGGGCCGGGGTTTGCACCATACTGCTCCCGCGCGTCACCCACGTTGGAACTGTGCCTGGTAATTCGGTGAGTATCGCCATGTGACGATCGGACGATCCCATGGCTACGGGCTTAGCACTGGCACACGCTGACAACAATCCAAGGAGAAGTACAACCATCCGCATAATGGCCCATCCAAAAGGCGAAAGATGGGGGAATGTCTAGGGAGAATCGACAGATGTGGGCGTTCAGCGGCAGATCGTCTGCATCTCGCAGGCATTCATCACCGATTCGACTTCGGTGCATTCGCCTGTGGCGCAAGGTGTGGCATCATCGCAGGCTTCAAACACCCGTGAGCCACGCCATTCGCTGCTTACGTCAGGCGCATAATCGCCAAGGGTCACGGTCCAAAGGCCATCACCATACAGGGTATCAATCACCCCATCGCCGTAGGATGACTCAAAACGCCCGGTCAATTGCGCTTGCATATTGGCCTGATCAACCCCTATAAAAACCAATTGGTCAAAGATGTCTTCAAGCTGCCAACCGATGGTTGTAAGCGCACGACGGCACAAATCGGCACCACTCTTTTTATCGCGGGTGTTTAAGCCATATTGTCCCAAAAAGGATTGCACAGCCCCACAACCTTCTTTGCCACCATAGCTGCCAAAAAGTGATTCAATGGCATCGGCAAAATTGTCGGTCCCTGCAATTTCAGGAAACACCACTTCGCGGGCAACAAAGTGAAGTATATTGCCATAGGCAAGTGAGACCGTATGGGGATCAAGATTGATATCAAAACCTTGCCCATCGCGATCGACCTGGGCCGAACCGTCAAATGTGGCAAAAAACGGCTCTAAACCCATATCCTCGCCCGAAAACACACGACGCCCACAACATGTGTTGAGTGCATCACATCCTTGAAGAAACGAGATGCGCACCATGTACGTATCAAGCCCGTAACTGCCTGAAATCGACCCGTCCGCATTGGCCGTATCGATACTCATGTGACCGCCCACATCAAGTTGATTGATAATGGAATTCACATCATGAAGCAGATTGAAGGTTTCTTTCACCTCTTGCGGTGTAAGATACAACAACGAATAATTGAATAACTCGGCAAAGCTCACACGGTAGTCACCGTTAAGATCTGCATCGGGCAAACCAAAAATGGCAAACCCCGCGGCAAATTCCAAACCCTGTGCGGTGATCGCACGCCCGCGCTTATCGCCACGAAACGCTTGATCCAAAATGGTATCAATCAATGCTTGTCCGGGGTTGGCCAAAAACAAAGAGATCTCATCAAACACTTCGCTCACATCATCTGGCATCATTTCATTGGCATGCACCAACTGTGCAAATTCATAATTCCCGGCAAGAGGCGCGTACCGATTCACCGGCGGGCGCGGTGGCGCAGCCAGCTTTGTGGACACAAGTGCATCACCTCCTCCTCCTGGTGGAAGCACTGCACCGGCATTTTGATTACCGCTGTCCGTTGAGGCATCGGAACAGCGAACCAGCAACATCACGCTTAGAAACATGGTGACGATTCTAGCAGTCATGGCACTCTCCTGGGTTGGCGCACGTTGATTCATTCTTAGTTGGCTAATTCTATTCATATCATCGTAGTTGCATAAATATGTAGGCAGCCATCGAAATCGACGCATCGTGATCAAAAAAAAAAATTATTCAGAAAAAAATCATTGGCCTACATCAGTCCATCGCGGTTGACATTCGCAGACAGAAGATCCGATAACATTATGGAACCACGGCGCGCTTTGGGAAATCAAATCACCATGGCAAGCACTCCCCCTCTCATCGGCAATCAAGCACCGCACATCATACTCGACATTGATAGTGCGAGATCAGCCAACGATGGAGCACAAAATATCTCCTCTGATCCCCATGGGATGTTTCTAGAAACAAGTCTTCGAGACGCCGTTGCAGGCGAAGGCCCCAGACATAATAACGTCAGTCCCAATCCCGAACCGCCACCCCCAAGTTGCATGAAACGAGGATGTAAAGCCGCCCTTACGACCTTGGCATTGGGAGGAGCAATAACTGGTATAGTCTTAAACAGTATGGCAGCTGCTGAGCTTTTTACCCTCGCAAGCAAGCTCACGGGACCTGTTACCTGGAAAACAGAGTGCCTATGGCTTGCCGCAGCGGGAACCACTGGCGTGGCAGCAGGCATCACCACGGTGGTGGGTATAAGCCTATTGCAAGCATTGGCACCTTCTTGCAGCGAAGCCGCGGGGGATGGACCGCGTAACACATGGGGATCATGGTGGGGTGCAACCGTACGCAACACCGCATTAACCGTAGGATGTGTTTCAGCCATAGGAAGCATGGCAGCACAAATTGCATTGGCAGGCGCAGGCCCCTGGTGCACACTCGCCATTCCTATTGCATTCTTGGGCTACTCCGCAGTCCACAACACATGTTGCCCCACGTGGTCTCCAAGTTTGAGTGGGATTAAATCGTGGCTCTCAGGGACGCAGCAAGCTGCGCCCCTACACAGCTGAAAGACGCGTATCCAATGAGTGATAACGCGTTGCCCGTATCAATTTCGCATGGATCATCCACGTGCGTACTTCGGAAAAATCTCGAAATCCATGCAAACGTGGATCGTTTGGCAAGGGTGTTTTCTTTACACAACGAATAAAGATCTCAGCCATTGGATAGGTGACCTCCGCCACTGCATCCACCAAAGGCATCAACGCCACGAGCATGGATGGCCAAACACCCAAGGCCGTCAAACGGGCACGCATGGCGTCTCCGCCAGAACCTGCGCATATTTCGTTAAACAATGTGTAAACCAAAGGATCGGACTCAACATCATCACCCAACAAAAAGACAGAACAGGCACGCGGCAACTCCAAACGTGTCATCAACAATGCCGCAAGTTTGTAACCCACCTGGTGACGAAGACCACGCAACCCGCAACGCAACAGCAAGCCAAGTTGATCTTTCAACGTTAAACCATCAAATTGTACACCATCCAACGTCATCCGTTGTTCGATCACACGACGCAACTGGGGTGGACTACCGCTTATAAAAAAGATGGGATTCAGCGCACTTTCTTCTTCAGGCCCGTGCCGCATAGCGCGCAAAAGTTCGACAGCCCCTTTAACCGGCATTTTATCTACTGCAAATTCAAAAGGGATCCACAAAAGTCCCTTGGCTTTATCAAACGCAGTATCGAGATAGGTTTTGTCCACATCCCAAATAAAAACAGGACCCGTGAAATGCCATGCCACATCGCGTTCCACCGATCGTTCAAGAAACAGATCCCGCCGTTTGGTGATCATGACCACGCCAGCTCTCCGCACAAAACCGTGCGAAGCACATCGGCCATGTGATCGACGCCATCAAGTGCAAGCACCACCGCTTCGACAAGAGGCAAATGAACCCCATGGGATCGCGCAAACGCATGTGCCTCACGCGCAGTCATCACACCTTCGACTTCACCATCGATTGTGTTCAATGCATCTTCAAGCGCGATCCCTTGACCCAGTTGTTTCCCAAGCGCGCGGTGTCTACCGCTTGCGCTTCCATGACGGGGTAGCAATTCGCCAACACCTGCAAGCCCATGAAACGTCTCTCGACGTGCACCCAACACAACACCCAAACGTGCCGCATCGGCCAAACCATAGGCTGCAAGCACACCTGCACTGCTCAGATCGAGTGCGCATCCTTCGGCAAGTCCCAAGGCGATTTCGGTGACATGCCCCATCACGCCGCACAATTCAACGCCAATCACATCATCGCTTGCATGCAAACGGCCGGCATCCAAATGAAACATGGCACGTACCGTTGTTTGAACATCATCAAAGCGCGACGCCAACATGCCACCGATAAGTTTTGCATGGTTGCCTTGGCGAAACATCACACCACCAAGCACACCGATCTGCCGCACGCACGTGACATCACGCAAAATCTGACTTGAACGCGCAAAGCCTTCACTGACCCCGCGTGTTCCATGCACAATCACTTGATCGGGCATAAGCCATGCACCAAGCGCCATCGCCACATCATAAAATCCAGACGCAGGAATCGCCAAACAAATCATTCCCGCCTGTGCACATGTTTCTTCTAAACTTTCGCAAAGGGTCACGCGGTCATCAAAGAGCTCACGAACACATTGACGTCCCGTTTCACTGCGACCCCATACGCGCGGCCGATGTCCCGCATCGATGGCCGCACTTATGATCGCCCGTCCAAAAGGCCCCGTGCCCACAATGGCTATCTCTGTGTTCATGCCACCCTCCGTACATCATCCGTCATAGAGGGTATTGCACGCATTGCCATGCGTTCAAGACCATAACCTTCAAGTCGATTCTGATAATAGAAAAGCAGCGCGCGATCGGTAGGAACAAGGACATCGCCACGACGCTCAACGGCTGGGCGTGCATGGTAAATTGAAAAGTAGCGCAATCCGTCGGCCACCACATCTTCGGCGCTGGCATATTGCACCACGCGACTCAATCGAACATGACCTGCATGGGCCGATGCGCGCAACGCATCGAGAAGCTTGCGCATATGCCAGTACACATCACGCAAATCCAAACGCACATCACGTGCACCCACGCGCACCAAACGGATCGCATCAACTCCTGGGATTTCATGGCGCAAACCATCGAATACAGCGCGGGCAAGCACGTGGGTGCTATGCAACACCGTGTGGCGTCGCAACGATTCAACCACCCGTTCACCCAATTCACGGGTATATTCAGCATCACGTTGTGGGCGGGCACAGACATCACCTTGGTACGTCACATAGCGCGTTGTATCGACATGCCGACCACACGGGTCTAAACTATTGCCATCATCATCCACACGATTGCCAAAGACATCGCGTGGTTCGCCAAAGGTCACGGCCACGTCGGCATTAAGCGAAAGCAATTGACTCAAAAAGTCAAAGACGCGTCTTGGCTTTGCAAATTCATCGTCACTGATGATGTAACGTGATTTACCCACATCACGTAAAAAATCATCGATCAAGGTTTCAGCCTCAAGCACAAGTTGAAACGAAACACTAACCGGAACAACGTACACGTTGGGCAAGCGTTTTCCTGATCGTAAATTATTGATATAGGCCGATAACCCCGTGCCCATCAGTCCAAGCTTTAATTTATTTTCCACAGCGCCAGCACGCGACCTCGTACCGCCCGGAAAAAAGAGACCATTGTAACCATATTCAAGAGCAAGCGTGGCGTAGGCTTTGAGTACATTTTTATATAAAGGATCTTTTTTGAGGCGATCCACGCGATACGCCCCCAAATTGCGCAAAAAGAATCCCAACAGTGGATTGGTAAAAAGATTGATCCCGGCACCATACAAGGCGGGCGGCAAACCCAAACGCTGAAGTGCGAAACCTAAAACAACCGAATCAAGATTGCTCACGTGGGTGGGCACAAACAACAAGGTACCGCGATCATTCAAACGTTGTACGGCCTCTGTTTCGCCCAGCAAAGCAACCACCGAATCAAAATCAGGCAATTGGGGCCTTCGCCCAAGAAGCCGTTTGGGCGATGTCGCATTCAAGAGCAAACCCAGCGCCGGCGGCACCATTTTGCTCGCCATGCCGTAAATGCGATCATCAAAACGCCCGCATATTTCACGGCCGTAATGCCCCACCACATCGTAAACAAGACCACGCAATTCACGATCGCCCGCTTTCCCAAGACGCGACGCCGCTCTGTTCCAAAATTGCATATCATGGTCACGGGTTGGCGATGTGAGGTCAAAACGCAATCGCGCGCGTTCGTAAAAAACACTTTCAGCAAGCACTTCTTCAAGGCTCTGCCCCCCCGATTCTGCTTGCTGCAACACCCCACCGATGACGCGACGATTCAATTCCGAAAGCGCACGCTCACGATCATCTTTCCGCATAGGATCTTAGTATCGTGTGGGACGTGAGTGTACAAACAGTTAATGTTTGTCACTGCCCTCTGTTTTATGTGTAGGGGCGGTTCGCGAACCGCCCTTGCGGCGCTTGTCATATGCAAACCGGGCGGTTCACGAACCGCCCCTACACATAAAAGAACAAGGAAAGAGGATCACCGATTTCCGCTGAAATTTTGTAATCTACTTAAATTCAATTATTACAACAATTTATGCTACATCATCCAGCCCACCTTGGCTACGCCTTGATTGTATGCCTTATGATATTTATTGCATTCCCATGCACCGCGCGCGCACAGACAAGGGCTGCAAATCATTTCTTGGGCGTTTTAAGTCCCTATTCAGGCAGACTGACTCTGGGCGATCGGCTTGCAACCCACGGCTTTATCTCGCAAGGTTTTCTCTGGTCGAGCGGCAACAATTACCTCGCGCAGTCCAAAAAAGGATCCTTCGAATTCACTGAAGTGGGCCTAAGCATTGCCGCAGATCTTGGGGGTGGATTTACGGCTGGTATTCAGTTTTTCAGCCGCGATCTGGGGCCCACCGGTGGCTATACGCCCCAGGTCGATTGGGCCTATCTTGGCTACAAGTGGCGTGACTGGCTCGGCATTCGACTTGGGCGCGTCAAAATTCCGTTTGGCCTGTATAACGAGATGTCTGATATTGACGCCGCGCGGGTTCCAATCCTGTTGCCCCAATCCATTTATCAGATCGAAAATCGTCAGTTTCTCCTAGCACAAACAGGTGCCGAAATTTCTGGAATCATCCCACTCGCCCGGGCTGGGGAGCTTGAATACAGCGCTTATGCAGGCACTCTCTATACAGATATATCCTCCACGCCGAATATTAACTCTCTCCATGTGCCCTATCTCGCGGGGGGGCGTTTGCTATGGCGAACACCCTTGAAGGGCTTCACCTTTGGCAGCAGTGCCTTGGCCGGGGAACTGGAGAGCAATGCCACGCTTAGTCAAAAACAAATCGACACGTTTGCTGCCTCAGGTGTCCTTTTTCCCAGTGGATTTGACGGGAAAATCGAGAACACGGTTTCTGCAGTGTTTGTTGCTGCTTCCGCCGAGTATGTGCGAGGAGGGCTTCTTGTCGCTGCGGAATATTCACGTCGGTATATAGAGAATACAAGCAGTGTGCCTGCCACGATACCCAAAGCCAAAACAACCAACGAAAAAGCCTACCTGATGGCATCGTATGAATTTCTGGAATGGTTCACCGGAGGTATCTACTATTCCATCGACTTTAAAGACATCGATCTTCGATCTCATTTTGATAAAACCCAACACGATCTTGCAGCCACCCTTCGCTTTAACGTGGGCGCACATTTTGTATTAAAAATAGAAGGTCATTACCTTAACGGAACTGCCGTTCTGTCGCCCGCGCTCAATGACAATCGACCGAATAGCGAATCGAAAAAAAACTGGGCTCTTTTACTGACCAAAGCAACAGTAACATTTTAACACGGATAAGGATTACTACGACATGCTACGTTTCGCTTTGGGCATTTTACCCCTATTCGCTTGGCACATCATGGCAGTTCCTCAGAAGACCGTGGCATCGGAAAATGCCGTTCAGGTGATTGTGCACCCAGATCTGAACGCGGATGATATCTCCATCGATGATCTAAGAAATATTTTCCTGCGACGAAAAACGCTGTGGCCCAACGGTGTGCAGATCTCCCCCATGGCACAGCATCCCAATTCTCCTGCGCGGCATTATTTTGACAAACATATTTTTAACCGATCGCCCATGGCGCTGCGGGCCTATTGGAATCAACAAATTTTTTCAGGGAGACAACTCCCTCCCCCCGAAAGATTGAACGACAAAGAAGTGATAGACTTTGTAAGTGCCACACCTGGGGCCATCGGCTACATCCTGATGATCACAGATCCGGGTACAACGCATGTTGTTTTAACATTTAAGTAGGAAGGCGGGCAGACGCCATGTCCATTCGTCATCGCATCATTGTATTTCTTGCCTTAACCATGACAACGCTACTTCTTTTGCTCACAACCACCACGATTCAATGGATACGAACGGATCGTCGCCTTGATTCGATCCAAAATAATAACTTCCAAAAGCTTGAACTTGCCTATGAGCTCAATCGTGTTGCCATCGAAGTTCGCCATGGCATTCAGGCAGGCCTCGCTGCCGAGGACATCGAAATGCTCAATGAGGTTTACGCACATGGCGAGGAGGAAATGAAACAGATCGCAGAAGGAACACAAACAGATGATAAGACTGTTTCGGCCATCCTTCTGAATTTTAGCAAGTATATCAAAGTCGCACGTGATGCAGCAGCTTTTCGTGCCAGCAATGCGCCTACGACCCCCGAGGTTTTGGAAACCCTCCATGCCTTTCAAATCGCTCAGAATAATCTTTTGGGATCTCTCAATCAGATTCGCTCGGAGAACCGCGCAGCCATGCGCAAAGCCATTGAAGCAACACGTCGTGATTCCCGTATAGGCGTGATCATTTTCAGTTGCGTGGCCTTTGCATGCATGATTGGTTTAGCACTTCTAACGTGGATTTTTTTGGGTCAAATCCACACCTCACTTACAGCGATTTCCACGGGTCTCAAACGATTCGAGAAGGGGGATCTTCTCGCCACAATCCCCAACCTTGGCACCCACGAACTTGGTGCTGTGGCCCAGATGGCGAACAGCATGGCGATGCAGTTGCAGCGAAGTAAAAATGATCTTCTTAACATCAACCGTGAATTGGAAGCCTTTTCCTATTCCGTTTCACACGATCTTCGTCAACCACTTCGGGCGATGCATGGCTTCAGTATGATGCTGGAGGAAGAGTATGCCAACGCGCTTGATGATAAGGCACGCCACTATCTTGCTCGTATCAAAACGGCGTCGGATCGCATGAGCGAGCTTGTGGACGGGCTCCTCGTGCTATCCCGCATGACACGCTCGCCACTTGCGATCACACAGGTGGATCTTTCAGAACTCGCACGGCATATTGCGGACGATTTAAAAACCGACAACCCCTCGTACACCATCCATACCACGATTGAGAACGGCCTTAGCGTCCGAGCCGATAAACGCCTGATGGAAGTTCTTCTAATGAACCTCATGTCCAATGCATGGAAGTTTTCATCGAAGGTCTATCCGGGCGTTGTCGAAGTGGGGCAAACCTTTCTCAACGGCGAGCATGTATTTTTTGTACGTGACAATGGTGCTGGCTTCAATATGGCATACGCAGAAAAACTCTTCGCGCCTTTTCAACGGCTTCATGCGCAATCCGAATATCCAGGCATCGGCATCGGACTTGCAACAGTCGAACGGGTTGTTCACCGCCACGGTGGACGCATCTGGGCAGAGGGGCATGAAAACAAAGGAGCTGTTTTTTATTTTACGCTCCCTAAACAAACCAAAGAAAGCATATTACCATGATGATCAAACAACACACCATTCTTCTCGTCGAAGACAATCCCGACGATGCGGAGCTTACTCTGGCTGGTTTTGCAATGGCCAAGCTGAGCAATCCCGTTGACGTTGTGCGGGATGGCGCTTCAGCGCTTAACTACCTGAACGGCACTGCTGAGTTTGCGCACCGTGCAAATACCGAGCTCCCCATTGTCGTCCTTCTTGATCTTGGTTTGCCGAAAATTGGTGGTTTTGAGGTCCTACGTACCATCCGATCAACCCCCAAACTGAAACGGCTGCCCGTGGTCATCCTCACCTCCTCTGATGAAGAAACCGATAGACTCCAAAGCTACGATCTGGGGGCCAACAGTTTTGTCCGCAAGCCCATCGACTTTGGCAGCTTCGCGAAAGCGGTCGCTCAGCTTGGTGTGTACTGGACCTTGATCAATCAGCCCTGTCGTTAATGCCATTTTCATAGTTAAGATCTGATGTTACGCGGGGGGATTGGTTTGTCACGCTGTGTCTCTCGCCTCGCCATCCGTGTGCAGTGTCCTCCCGCCTTCCACAAAAGCCACGTGACGCGCATGGTTGTTTGTATTGCTTGAATGCGTTGATCGCGTCACAACGCTTTTGTGGGAATGCGGTCCGGTCCGTTTACACTGCAATGGCGATGCCAACGTTTTTAGCTGTA
>SYDY01000032.1 GCA_005801425.1 Bdellovibrionales bacterium
AAAGAGTAACGGTGAATACCCGGCACCTTACCCTGGCACCTTACCCTACCCGGCACCTTACGCCCTTACGCCACAACCATCCACCTTGCCTTCAAAGTACTGTGATCGAGTTTGGATGCTTTATCGAACAACTTGATCGATTCGGGCAATATCACACGTTTTTTCATTTCACCGGTGGTGGCACCGAGTGCCAGAACCCACTCGTCCCACCAGTGTTTGGTGATCTGTGCAATGGGTTCTACGATGAAAATCGTACACCCCGAGGTAGCAGATTTTTGCAGGGTATGAAGAAACTCATGGCGCGTCTCATCGGGAAGTTCATTGATCACATAGGCCAAAAGAATGGCATCCGTTGATTTCAACGAAATATTTCGCAAGGCATCACAATTTTTCTGTTGCACCTGTCCTTGAACTTTGGCGCTGCGATAAAGCCAGGTTGCTTCTTCGGCCGACCATTTTGAAGGCTCAAAGCCAAGAATCGAAGCGTTCGTACGCGCAAGGCGTTGCCATACAAGTCCGGGTAACCCCGTGCCACAGCCAATATCAATAATTCTTTGGGGTTTTCCTAGTTCAAGTTCGGAGATCAGATGTTCGATCACTAAGCCATGCAGTGCCGCATAATACAAACAAAAAGCGGCGCGCTTTCCTGCGCCCCAATCGTGCTGACGCATGCGATCGCGTCCTTGCACATAGGTTTGCGACAAAGCCTGTGCACCCTTTCGTATCTCTTGAAACGTTAGATTGGCCTTGTAGCGTGATTCAAGCAATGGGATCAGATCATTGACCACTGAACTCATCCGCGTGCATCCTGAATGAGTTGTTCAAGGCGTGCGATGGGCTTCGCCAAGTTTTCATCGTTTGTGCGTTCTTGCAAATTTTGCAGTGCTGCCAGTGATGACGACGCGGCTTCGAGAAAGTCACGGGCAACATCAAACCAATAGCCGCCATCATCGTTGGCCACGAGCATGAGAAATCCATAACTTTTGGCGCCATCGGGCAATTTTGCAGGGAGCAACACATGACCTGCAAATCGTTCGATGGTGTGTAGATTGCGATCCCATTCAAGCACTGCCCCGATGGGTGGACCTCGTTTGGGTTTTTCGGTGGGCCAAGGAATAAGACCAATCCATCGTGTGGCAGGAATGAGTGGTCCACAATTGAGTACCCCGTAAGGCAGCTCAAGAACCATGCGCCATTTTTGTGCGTTTCTTGGGAGTGCTGAAATTTCAACGGGTGTGATGCGTTTGGCTTGTTCTATTGTGATACGCGCAACCTGTTTGCCACGTATGTGGTGAAGCGTGATGTCTATTCCACCCAATCGAGCAGTTTTGTGGGCCTCTTCTGTTTTCTCAGGTTTTGCTGCGGCAACAGGTTTCTTTACGGTTTTGACACCATAGGTACGTGCAAATTCGGGTGCAAATTCTGCGACGGAAGTGGGCGAAATGGCAGAAGCAAAATAGGCGTATGTTTTGCCTGAACGCATCATATCGGCGGCCACTGCAAAACGTGTTCTGCTGGACCACAAAGCCGATCCTGGATGGATCGACACGGTAAGTCCCGTCCGTGTTTCATACATAAAACCTTGGCGTGCCATGATGGTGTCTGAAAATCCTACCGTCATGCAGCGTTCCACAAGCGCGGGAGGTGTTGGCGTTTGGCCTACGAGAGCGCCCATTTCTTCAGCAATATCGGCAAGTTGGTTTTGCGCTTTGTCGATGAAGGCCATGGAATCGGCATCAAGATAATTGACGTCGCAAAATCTATGCTTATCGCTGGCCTTTTGCCACAGGTGTACCGCACGGATGGCTGTGAGCGCATCGCCTGATTCATGGGCAAGATTACGTTGTGCTTTGCGTGCTTGTTCTTCCTCGCCTTGAGGAAAACGGTACGGACTTCGTGTGCTGAGCCATGCCGCCAAGATCAAAACATCCCGGGCATCGTGGGCATTTTCGGCAAGGGCCTCGGCCACCATGCGCGAGAGGGCAGGTGAAAGCGGAAACGGAACCATGCGCCGGCCCACCACCGTGAGACGATGCTCTCTGTCGATGGCGCCAAGGCGTTTCAATGAGTCAAGGGCACCACGTAATTTTCGTAGGGGTGGTCTTGTGGGAAATTCAAAATGTTCCACATCTTGAATACCTAAACTGATCAGCCGCAAGACCGCTTCGGCGAGATCTACCCGCGTGATTTCTTCGGGTGTGTAGTCGATGGCCGATTCGTATTTTTGTTGATCATAGAGTCGGTAGACCACACCTGGTGCTGTACGCCCAGCACGTCCGGCACGCTGATCGGCAGAGGCTTTACTGATAAACTCTTGTCGAAGTGTGGCGACGCCAGTGCGCTCATCAAACCACGGGACTTTGGCAAGACCCGTGTCGATAACAAATCGTACATCGACGATGGTGATTGATGTTTCTGCAATGTTGGTTGCAAGAACGATTTTACGTTTGCCTTCAAATTCGTCGAAAACAAGATGCTGTTCTTCACGCCGCAAACGACCATAAAGCGGAATAACCACAATCGGTTGTTTTTTACAGAGAGGTAGCAGTGCTGTGCTTATTTTGTTGATCACCCCTTCGCCCGGCAAAAAAACAAGCACATGACCAGGTTCTGTACCGGTTGCGATTAATCTAATTTTATCAACCACCTCATTGCAGAGCATTTCGTCATCGACCATTTTGAGAGATTGATGATGAATGGTGAGAGGGAAGGTTCGTGTGTCGATATCAACCACGCGAAGATTGGGTGCAACCGCTTGGAAAAATCGCTGAAAGGGTGCCACATCCATGGTGGCTGAACTTACGATCACACGAAAATCGGGTCGGTGTTTTAGCACCTCATGCAGCAGCCCAAGCGCGAAATCGATATTGAGGCTGCGCTCATGGGCTTCATCGACCATGATGACGTCGTAATTGCTGAGATAAGGATCGGTTCGCGCCTCTTGAAGAAGAATACCATCGGTCATGATCTTGGTATGCGTGCGCGGACTTGTACAGTCGTCAAAACGAATGCTGTACCCAACCTCTTGCCCGAGCGTCACACAGTCTTCTTCCGCAATACGTGCGGCGACACTGATGGCAGCAATGCGCCGGGGTTGCGTGACACCGATGCGCAAATTGGGATTGTGATGCTGCAAAATGCGGGGCAACTGTGTGGTTTTTCCACACCCAGGGGGGCCGCGCACGATGATGACTTGGGAGTTCGCCAAGGCATCGATGATGGCGTCTTTTTGGGCATAAATAGGAAGCTGAGATGATGGTTCTGACACACAGGGGTTGTCGTTGATTTTACGGATTTTGGCAACTACGTCGCGGTCATTTAATAAAAATCCATCGCTTTGGCCTCTGATCCTTGCGTGAAATCCCACAACACAAAGAGCAACGCGGTGCTACACTTAAGGAGCAGACTAAGCTCTAGGTAGGATTAACACTATGCCCTCCGCCATTCATGTTTTCGCACCCCAGCTTCGCAAAATTGAAGTCGCTTCTTCGGCGTTAACAAACCATCCGGACCCAAGCCAAGCATCGTTGCAGGATATCGATGAGGGTTTGGCAGCGGCACTCGAAATTTTGGAATCGCCTGAAGCACTTGAGATCCGTACCGAACTTGCAACACGATTTATGTCTTCCGTGCAAACGTTGCTTAATGCACGTGTGGGCAATGTGGCCTTGCGGCAGTCGCTTGCGAAGGTCGCCTCTGAATTTTTGACCACGCAACATGAAATGTACGGCAGTTCAGCGCATCGTGTGCCAGGTGCCTCTGTCTTGGTGGCGCAAACAAAATCGGTGCTTGCCGAAACGCATCTGGCACAGCGCGATATGTCGATTACAAGTCAACTGATTAATATGGAAGTCAATGCTTTGACGCATCTTAAAGAGGCACAAACATTGTATTTGGCACGCCCAGAGCTGAGCACGTTTGGGAAGTTTGTGGATTCATTGCGCGGTCTTTTCGGAGGGAAAACAGCGCAAGCACGTTTTATCAAAAGCGCCAATGCAACGCTTGCAGCCTATGCTGAGTCCCACGAAGACGAATTGTGTGCGTTATTTACACGTGTTTCTCCTGATGTTGTCATGGATGGTCTTCGGGATATTGTTAAAGAATCAAATCCAGAACTTGCCCACCCAGAAAATACCGAAGCACGTGAAGAATTGACCCATATGATGTTTGTGGGTTTGCGTGACGGCGTGCGTGAAGAGCGTTTTGCTTCGTATTTGCGTACTTCTTCAGAAGTGGCAGCACCGTTTCATGCCACGATTGATGCAATAAAAATACAGATTGCTTCATCACCAGACACCGTGGTTGGAGAAGTGCAGAAAAGTATCGATGATCTGTACATGCGCATGCGTGATGACCATGCGATGACACCGGAAGATCTCCGAAGTATTGCGGCTGATTTGCGGGATGTACAGCATGTTCTGTGGACTCGCATGGGCCTTGTTGCAAATCGTCAACAATTGTCCACCGAGGCCATGGACAGGTTTCGCCAGCGCATCGAACAAACAGCGCATGTGAACACTTCGGCATCGGAAGTGATGTGGCAACAGGCTTTGGAAACGCTTGATGGGATGGCAGAAGAAATAACCCTCGACCCCCATCTCCTTGAAAAAGATGCAGTCATCATCGAAGATCATCGCGCCAAGATCACCGGTGGGCTTCATGCAACTCTGCGCGCATCTCTCTCGGCTCGCCATGGTATTTTGGGTCAGGCATCTTCTTTGGCGGTTTCCGCTGATGTGGATACCGCAACATTAACTGAGGCCGTGGGTGCATTGCGCGCATTGCGTGACAAAGCTTCGGCGCTTTCTGGGATTTTGGACGAACACCGAGCCCAAGCCATGGAGGGTGTCGACAAGCTTTACGAAAGCCATGCCGCACGGCTTGCACAAGCCACCGATACGGCCGATGCCTTTCATAAAGAACTTAAGGGAATTGATCATGATCTTGCCTTAGGGAAAATAAAAACTTCCAAAGCCTTGGATATATTGGTCTCCGTGGAAAACCGTATTAAATTTGCACCTCTAACGCGCGATCAACGCGCATCGCTTGCAGCCCAAGTGCAAGCCACCATGAAAATTCTTGGTGCGCGCATTGAAGCCGAATGCAAAGCCGTGGGGATTTTTAAAACACGTATTGCAGAATTATCGTCGGGTTTTGACAGCGATGATGCAATGGGTATTTGCCGAAAATACGATGCCTTGGTTGAAATGGGTTCAACATTAAAGTCCCATCCTTATTTATCCGAAGATGCAAAAACGTTGCTTGCGCGGACGATTTCAGAAGCCAAATCACGTTTTAAAGGCCTTATTCCTGCGGCGCGTAAAACGGAATTTTTCGATAAACTTGGGCCTATGGGACGTACGGATCTTAATACTTTGTATGCTCGTGGGTTTCTTGATCTTGCGCGACGTGAACCCCAGATGATCGAAATGTTTTTGACTCGGCTTGTTGAAACAACGGGTTCCATGCGCAAGGGTGAAATAGATCCCATGTTGCATGATCTCGTCACAGGCGATCATGCCATGACACGTTTGATGTTGGGCAACGATCTTGCGTGGGAAAATGTTGCGGTTGAGTTGATGACCCTAGCAGCCCGCGATGCTTCAAATTCACCCCAAGAGTTGGATGAGGCAAAACAAAAAATCGAACTTTCCCATGCCTTGGTCACCACCAAGCAGCATTTGGCCGATACGCTCTTGCGTCAGCGTGCGCTTGGGATCTTGCCTGGAACAAAATATGCCAACAGCTTTCAAGCCCTCTTGTTTGACGCACAAACGCTTAAAGCGCTGCGTTCATTGGCAGGCGAGCAAAAGCTTAAAAATATCGAAGTGTTGGTGGGCAATCTCGCCCTGATGGATGTCGCTCAAAGCACAGGCGATATCATGTTAAAAACACCCGAGGCGCAAAAACGCGCCTTAGAAGCACTTAAAGTCTTGGGACTTGAGGGACGGGACTTTGAAGAGATCCAACGTACGGCACGTCAAGGCTTTTCAAGTTTTGGTGCGGTTCGTGACACACTCCAAGTGATCGATGTCTTTGCGAAAAAATTCGGTGATTCGTCTTTGGCGGTCGATCTCTTCAAGAAAGCCATCGAATCAACGCCCCGTTTTAAGGCCGAAAAAACGCTTGGCGTGATCATGCAAAATGTTACCCATGCACGAAGTGCTGCGCAAATGGGTTTGCATTCTGAAGTGGTGGCTGGGGCCTTTGGTGAAACACTCCTGGCCTCAAAAACAGGGATCGCCAAGCATTTTTTATCGTTGAATACGCTGGGCGACAGGTTAGAGGTGCTTCAACGCGAACATCAACAGGCCCTTGATGCACTTGACTCGCTTAATACGGCTTTGGGCGAAACGCGTTTTGATGAGATCAAAAAGAAAAAATCAACCAAAGGATTGGATAGTAATCGCTTGGTGTTGGAATTTGCAGCACTTGAACAACTCAAATCAACGGCATCGTCCTCTGAGGTGGCATCGATACAGCGTCAACAAGATGCGATCAGAGCGAGTCTGAGTACGTTTAGCACCACCGATGGACATCGTACGCGTGGTGTGATGAAAAAAGACAGCAAAGATGCAGATAAAATTTTGGTTTATGCTGCATCGGGAAAACCAGAAACGCGTGTACGTTATCTTGAATTGCAACGTGAAAAGTCGCGTTTGACATCACAGATTTCGATGCTTGAAAAAGAAATTTCAAGTATTGAAAAAGATCAAAATGCACTTCTTGCACCGGCAAAGAATAGCATCAAACACGTTTTGCGTGCGGTGGTTCTCAATCGTTTTATTCAAGAAGGTGCCAACGTACGTACGTTTGGGTCCATGCTTCAGAAAACAAACGAGGGGGATGCAGCACGCTATGCAGCGTTTCATGATGCATGCATGGCCGATGTTGCGGCTCTGGGATTGGATGCCAAGGTTTTTAAACCCACGATTGAACGCTTTTTCTCCAAGCTGTCAGAACGTGGTTTTGATGAAAGCGTGTTGGTCGAATGGGGTAAAAAAGAGGTCCTTACCGACGATGTTGCGGCCCTTGAAAAAGAGATCCTGAAACTTCGCAAACGCTCACCCGAAATAGAAATGATGCTGGCGCGTCAAGAGAAGCAAGGAAGCGTGGTGCAGCTTGTGGGTGGTTTGAAGGAACACGACAAATTCGAAATCCGTTTTGGCACCAAGTTGCATATTGAACCGGCGATCCCAACCGATCCTTTGGGACTCACAGATCTTGCAGCGGCTTTGGATCTCCAAGTGGACCACAGCATGCGTGTGCAGCGGGGTCTTGGTGATCGCTATACAGTGCTCATCAAAGGCGGTGTGGGTGCCGGTGTGAGTGTTGGATTTGGTGCATTCTTAAATGCACTGTCATTTTCGGCGGGCTATTCGGCCACATCAACACGGGGCATTGCGCTGACGTTTGACAATGCAGAAGCATGTCAGGCTTTTCTTGGTGCGGTGGTGACCGGTGATGTTCCGCGTGATGCACTCAAAGATGTGGTGGTCGTGCATCAAGTGAAAGGTCGAACCGGTGAAACGCGCCTGGGGGCCGAACTGAAGCTTCCTAAAGTGATCCCTAATTTGCCTATTTTTGATTCAGGCAGCGGAAAATGGCCTGAAGGTTCAGACTCTGTTGTCTTTAAAGTGTTGAATATGGGCATTTCTTCTTCTGCATCACACCGCACTGAAAGTATGGTGACGCGCAATGCGCAAGGCGAAACCCGCGAGTCTACAATAACGCGTGAAGTAAGTGTGGCAATCGAGGATCAAGGACACGTCCAAAAAATCGCAAAGCTTGGGCAAAAACTCATCAATGTGGCCCGAAAAAAAGATGGTGAGATGGAGCTTGCGGCGGGTGTTACCGTGGAACGTACGACCTCGATCCGTCAGCATGTGGCCTATGGCATTCTGACGAGCGCAAGCAGTGCCAGTCGTTCTATCATGTGTGGTAGAAATCCTGCGGTGAGTATGGTTGCTGGTTTGCCACGGGACTTGACGGGACTCCCTGAAGAAGATCCACGCACCCAAGCCATTGCACGTTTGGCAGAACTTGCAGAAGAAGGCGATCGTGTGGTGGTTGAATATGCGATCCACGAGCATGCAGCCATTACAATCAATGCTTTACTGCGTGATGGAAAAACAGACAAAGCATGCGAAATGTTGAACGATCTTGATGCAAACTACGCACCACGATCTATTGCATTACAAACACGGCGAGAACTTTCCAAAGAGAAATCACTCAAAATATCTGCGGGACCAGTTCCTGCAGGTTTAGGCGTGAGTCTATTTGCTGAAACGTCGCACGAAGAAACGCTTTACAGCGTTTCTCTTGCAGATTGATAACGATATTCTTCGGTCATTCGTCCAATCGCATCGATTCCACCTTTGCGGAAAGCTGCGATGGATAGATCGGCACGGGATGTGCCTTTGTCGATCATTTCATGCAATGGTGCCAAAAAACGGGTTTCATCGCGTCCCTTGACATCGCGTACGGCACGCGCGCGCAAACCGTTTTCTGCAAGTTGAAGCAGTGTTTTTGAAAATTCCATAAATTGTAGTTCGCCAACATGTCCATGCAATCCATCGCGCGCTGAGCTCATGCGCAGATTTTGGATCATTTGTGCATCCCAGCCTTGAATGAGATCCGTTGCTGCATCGAGCGATGCCTGATGATACAAAAGTCCAACCCAAAATGCGCCGAGTGCTGGCACCATTTCTTGCGGGCCCCCATCGGCACCACGCATTTCTAAAAATTGTTTTAAACGAACTTCAGGAAAGAGGGTGGTGAGATGATTTTCCCAATCGGCCTTGGTGGGATATTGTTTTGGCAGGGCGGGGAGTTTTCCATTCATAAAATCACGAAATGATTGACCTGCTGCAGAGATGTAATGTCCATCTCTGTAAACAAAAAACATGGGAACATCGAGTGCATAATCTACGTAACGCTCAAATCCCGCATTTTTTTCAAACATCATAGGAAGCGATCCACACCGTTCATTGTCGGTATCTGTCCAGGTGAGGGCGCGCAAACTTTGATACGTGCTGAGTTGTCCATTGTGGATGGGTGAGTTGGCAAACAGTGCGGTAGCAAAAGGTTGCAGTGCCAATCCAACGCGCATTTTCTGCAGCATGTCGGCTTCGCTAGAAAAATCGAGATTGACTTGGATCGTGCATGTTCGATGCATCATATCAAGTCCACGTGTCCCTTTTGTCGGGAGATAGTCCCGCATGATGGCGTAGCGTGCCTTGGGGACACGTGCGCATTCGGCAAGTTCCCAATGGGGGTGGAATCCCCATGCACAAAACGCCATGCCCAAGCCTTCGGAGGCCAATTCCAGATCACGGATATGACGTTGTAATTCAATCGCGGTTTCGTGAATATTGGCTAGAGGGGCACCGGATAATTCAAATTGACATGCGGGTTCGAGAGTTATCGATGCGTTATTGTGCGAAAGTGCAATGATGTTGCTTCCTTCAAGGACAGGCGTCCACTGGCGTGCACATAAGCGGTGTAGCAAGGCAGAGACGCCAAGATCGCCTTCATAGGGCACGGGCTGTCCTGTGCTTGGCCTATAGACGAATTTTTCATGTTCCGTACCTATGCGCCACGCAGATGGAGGTTTGCATCCTGATTCGAGATGTTGCACCAAATCGTTTCTGGTTAAGATCGGTGTTGCTTGCATGGCGCCCTCGCTTATTTTGGATTAGGATATGACAGCCTCACTCTGAGAAGTCTACCGCGCGGCATATGCTTGTCTCGTCCAATAGGGTGCGGTAATCTCACGTTATGGTCCGTCGCCCCTCAGTTCACGATCTTATCACATCAAAAAAAGCACCGAACATGGGCTATGCGCAGGGACATGGCGTGAAGGTGGAATATCCGGGTGCAACGCTGTATTTATCTGCCATTTTTCCGCTTGAACTCAAGGGACGACCGTGTGATGGCGATTTGTCCAAGCAATCGGCTTTGGTTTTTTCCCATGCCACAGTGATTGCCAAAGATGCTGGTTTTTCCATGGAAGAGCTTGTGAAGTGCACGGTCTATTTAAAAGATCTCAAAGGTTGGGATGTTGCTAAGGTCGCCTATCAAAATCACATGGTGGGTCAAAATCAACCGGCGATTACGGTGGTGCAGGTGGCGGCACTTCCCCATGAATTTGAAATTGGTTTGGATGCTATTTTTGTGAAGCGTGGTATGAGTCCGCAGGATATTCTTGCGGAAGAAACTTAAACATCGTCATCCCCGCGAAAGCGTGGATCCATGAACCGCCCTTATTTTTTCTTCTTTTTTGCATCTTCTTTTTTTTCGTCTTCTTTCAACACGGTAAGCACACGATTCACTTGTTCTGCGTATTTTCCTTTGGGTGCCAATTTAAGATAATGCAGCATCGCTTCACGCGCTTTTTCGTTTTCATGTTTTTCTAACCACACATTGCCGATAAGCAGCCACGGTTCAGCCAATTCAGGCGCGACTTCGGTGACTCTGCGCGCATAGCCAAGCGCAACAGAGCCATTGCGTAAATCAAATTCTGTATTTGCCAATCCCAACAAAGCGTGCGGATTGTCGGGCGAAAGCGCGATGACTGCCATGAAACGCGTGCGTGCATCTTTTAGATGGCCTTCGGCGTAGAGAGTTTCTGCCTCTTTAAGCATGGCACCTGTTTCTGGCGAGGGCTTGGTTTCTGCTCCAGGTTGCGCTTCGGGTAGGGCTTCGATTGGGGGTTGCACTGCCTGCACCTTTTCAGGCGGTGGTGCTTCCTTCTTAACCGCAGGAATATTGCTGACCTTTTCGGGTTCCGTCGTTTGTGGAAGTTTGGGTGAACGCCAGATCAGTGCAGCCGCAAGTCCTAATACAAGTAACAATACGCAAGCAGCGAAAAGAAGCCAACGTCGATTGGATGGCAGAGGCTCATCATCGTTCGTGTTTTCTCGGTCCTCATGGGTGTTGTGTATGTATTCTTCGGGAAGGTAGTGGCTTTTCTCAGGGATTGTTCTCTTGGGTGGATGCAGATGCTCCATGGAAGGGTTAAAATCTAACAGGGGCGACACGCCAGACACAACAGACACAACAGGTGCGGGAGCCACAGCCTCATGAACGACGGGTGCGGGAGCCATAGCCTCATGAACGACGGGTGCGGGAGCCACAGCCTCATGAACGACGGGTGCGGGAGCCACAGCCTCATGAACGACGGGAACGGTTTCTATTTCTGTAAATACCGAACTTGCTTGTGCTTCTTCGATGATACTTGTTTCAATCTTAAGCGGTGCAATGTCGATCTGTTTTGCATGTTGCGCCGGACGAACTTCTTCGGGGGTGCCCATGACCAACACGCCGCGCTCAAGAAATGTTGCGATCATTTTGAGTGTCTTAAACTCACTCAGCGGTGATCTGCGCGCAAATTTGGCAAGGGTGCTTGGAACAAACTCGGTGATCCATCGGGTTTCCTGATCGGTAAGTTCGGGAAGGATTGCATGCATTGCTATGGTATTGAGAACACAAAATTGTGTGTCATCGGGCACTTCGCGTTTGAGTGCGAGATAGGCACTTCGGTGGGCCAACGCGTCGTTGATGAGTTGTTCGGTGGCTTCAAGGATTTCTCTTGGATGATATTCTGTATCTGGATTGAGTATGAAATGTCCGTCGGACCATGTGAAAAGTTTGAGTACGGCGTCTCGCCCCACGTGATCGACACAATCGGCGTCTACCACTTCGCCTTCTGCAAGAATAATACGGCCTTTGCCTTCGGGACCTGTGAGATGAATGGTGGCGCTTGCTTTCGCATTGACCAGGGCAAGCACCAAATCAGAGATCCCGACTTCATGCAGTTCACCTGATTTTGGTCCATGCATTGTTGGTAATTGATCCAACAAATGACGACTGCGTACACACTCGATGGTGCTGAGCACGTGGGACCCGAGCATGGGGCGTTCTAAAACTTCATCAGCCCCAGCCTGCAATGCGGCAATGCGACCTTCGCGATCGCCATGGTCGACCATGACAATGATGGGCTGCTGCAACGAAGCTTTGTCGGCGAGAAGTTCCAAAGCCGATTCAGAGGGCAAGTGCAAAGCGCACAGGCATAAATCAGCGGGACTTTCACGATGCAAGCGACGTAAGTCGTCAATGGTGTCGGCAATGCGGACCACATGGCCCGACGAAGCAAGGAGCGAACTCAGTCGTCGACGTTCCAGAGGATGAGGTTCGGCCAATAAGATGGAGAGGCTTGCCATATCCTCATTTCGAGGCATGATCGATTTTTGCGCAAATTTGCGGCGCGTTGGGCAGTAGGGGCGCAGCTTGCTGCGCCTTGTGTGGGCTATCGTTTCGGCGTCAATTTCTTCCGCACCATGGCCAATTGTTTATCCGCGTCTTTGGCCCATTTTGACTTCTTATGGTTATTCTTTACTTCTGAAAAGAAAATCTCGGCATCTTCAAAATTGCCCAGCGACATGGAAGTGAGGCCGATACGGTAATAGGCCGCTGCCACAAGGGAGCCCGATGGGAATTTTTCAATGATTTTTACATAATGCTGGGAGGCCGCTTGGAATTTATTTTGCCCACGGAGCAAATCACCTACACGCATATGGGCCGCATCGGTAATTTCGGCCTCAGAAGGCCATTTTTTGATGATTTCGTTGTATGTCTCGATGGCCTCATCGTTTTTACCTGCTTTGGCTTTTGCATCGGCATACGCCAAAAGCCCTCGTTTATCGGTCGGTTTTTTCCCTGAATTTGAAGTGGATTTGGCAGGCGCGCTGTTCTCCGTGGAAGGTTCGGGGGAAGCTCCTTTGTTGGAAATATCGCGCTCAGGATTGCCTTCCAATTGAAGGATCCGATGGTTTGTTTCTTCGTGAGCGCCTTCAAGATTGTGAACAGCCTTGGTCAGCTCTTCGATTTGTACACCGAAATCCGCATCGTTGGTGCGTGCTGCTTTGTTGAGCTCAGCCAGCATCTTTGAGATTTCGGAGATCTTTTTATCGGCTTCTCCGATCGATTCTTTCAAACGTGCTCGCTCGCCCTGGAGTGAGCGTTCTGCGACACGCAGATCGGTGCGTAAAGAATCGATGTCCTGTCGCATTTTTCGGCCGGCTTCGAGGGGAACCCAGCATGCGGTCAGTAAGGAAAAAGTGATAGTGCACGCGGCTATGCGCTTGATTAGCTTGTAGGCGCGCTGCTTACTGCGCCCGCTAATGGCCGGAGATGAAAGAAACGCGGCGATTGCGTGCAAAGCATTCGTCGTTTGCATCGTTGCACAATGGCTCATTTTCGCCTTTGGATCGAACTTGGAGCTGCTCAAGGCTGATCCCCAAGGTTTTAAGATAGTTACGCACAGTATGCGCACGTTTGTCGCCCAAGGCCAGATTGTACTCTTGCGTGCCACGTTCATCGGCATGTCCCTCTAGGATCACACGCAATCGGCCGGCTTTTTGGAGGCAAGATATATTCTTCTCCAGAACCTGCCGCGCTTCAGGTGTTAGGTTATACTCGTTAAACGCGAAGGGCACGTTTTGCAAGTGGATCTCTCCACTGCTGCCATCTGCCTTGCACTCATCAGGGAACGCATTTGCCTGGGATGTCTCGGTGCAAGTACCCGCTTTACAGCTTTGGCCAGCGAAGCAATCTGCGTCTGCGTTGCATGATGAGGCGACGCATTGATTGGCTTTGCAGGTCTGCCCCTCACCACAATCGGTGTCCGTTTTGCAGCCCTTGGTGGCGGCATCACATCGGCCTTCATTGCAGGTTCGTTTTTCGCCAGGGTACTTGGTTTCGCAATTGTCGTTGGTGCTGCATTCTTGGCACTGACCATTGACGCAGAATTCGCCATGTTCGCTGCATTGCTCATCGCCTGTGCAGGTTGGGTACTTGGGTTGGCATGCTGCCAAGGCGAAGGCGCCCATCAAAGCGATGACGGGGAACTTGAGGTCGATCAGACGTAGCATAGGATTACTTCTCCTCGAAATGGGCTTGTTCTTTAATGAACGTGCCGCAAAATAGTGGCGGCAGGCCGATCAAGTCAACTCATCAATATGGAACCGCATCAATAGATTTCATGTGGGCAAACAATTTCATTGAACTTTCGCCCGGTCCTAGGCACTTTGTCTCCTTATCATGGCGGAAACCAATGTGACCCCTTCTGAGCATCACCCCAAAGGTGATCTTGATGCCTATCTGGCCTCTCCTGAACCGCCAATACGTCGTGGTCTTGGCTGGTTTGCAATCGATCTTGTTTTGGCGCGTCATATTTTAACCGTGGCACTTCCGGTGGTGTTGGGCATGATGACCCAAACTGCCGTGAATATTCTCGACAATGTGATGGTGGGTAGACTTCCCAAGTCCATCGCCAATCCGGGTCAAGCCGCCATCGGTGCGTCGTTGCCTGTGTTGTGGCTGGTCGGTGGATTTCTTTCGGCCATTTGGGTGGGAACCCAAGCGATCACGGCACGCAGGGATGGTGAAAAAAAACGATATGAAGCGGGCCAAGTACTCACCAATTCTTTATTGATTGCCATCTTGGGCGGGATCGTTTTTAGCGTTGTCGCCGTTCAACTGGTGCCGTGGTTTCTTGCTAAGCAATACAGTGATCCTCAGG
Organism: Bdellovibrionales bacterium; assembly: GCA_005801425.1. GTDB lineage: Bacteria > Myxococcota > XYA12-FULL-58-9 > XYA12-FULL-58-9 > SYDY01 > SYDY01. The sequence continues at coordinate 14,585 of SYDY01000032.1, forward strand.
TGATCGCTCTAGGAACCGATTATCTGACCATCCGCCTTTATGGCGTGCTCGCCATGGTTGCTACCTTCTCCTACAAAAGTTTTTTTGATGGCATCGGAAAAACGCGTGCATTCATGATTGCTGCGATCATCATGAATCTTCTTAATATTATTCTTAATGTGATTTTTATCTTTGGTTGGGATGCCATTGGTGTGCCTTCTTATGGTGTGAAAGGCGCAGCCTGGGCATCGGTGATTGCTGCCTATGCAGGGCTTTTGATATTGCTGATCCGAAGTTTGGATCCTAAAGTCATGAAACTTTATCACTACTACCGATGGCGCAATTTTAATGTGGGGATCTTGCGTGAAATCATTCGTTTATCGCTCCCCAATGGGGTTGCGACCATCATCGTGATGTTCGGTTTCAATGCCTTTTTATGGGTCGTTTCCGTGGTGAATGATCGGTACGCAGAGCCTGGAAATCCTGTGGTGTTTGCAGCCGCCCAGGTGGTGATCAGCGTGATGATGATAAGCTTCATGAGTGCCTTTGGTTTTGGTTCCGCAACGGGCACCCTTGTGGGGCAAGCCCTTGCGGCGGGGCGTCCCGATCTTGCGCGGCGTACAGGATGGGAAGCTGCCAAAATTTGGAGCTATATCATGTGGATCATCGGGTTCTCCATTGCCCTTGTGCCCGATAGCTTTGCGGCGCTGGTGAATCCTGATCCTGAAGTGATTGCATGGGCCCACAATACCTTGCGCGGTATTGGTGTATTGCAAGGGCTGGTCGCCATCGCATTTGTTCTTAGCCAAACCTTGTATGCTGTTGGTGAAGCGCGTTTTGTTGCCATTATAGAATTGGGCCTGCATCTGTTTGTGATGGCACCGGTTGCTTACCTTTTTGGCGTGGTGTTTGATTTACAGCTTGTGGGTTTGTATTTAGGCCCTACGTGTTACGTGGTTTGCCTCGGGCTCGCCATGGCAGCTCGGTTTTCAAGCGATCGTTGGCAAAAGATCGCGTTTTGATAAGGGGGTTGCCGTGCTTGCCATGTCGAGAGATTCGGGCTGGATCGAAGTGATTTGCGGGCCCATGTTTTGCGGTAAAACCGAAGAACTGATCCGGCGTTTGCGCCGTGCGATGTATGCCCAGCAAAAAATACGTGTCTTTAAGCCCAATATCGATGATCGTTATTCTGATTTGGAAATTGTGAGCCACAATCAACAGCGTCTTAAAGCGGAGCCAGTACAAGGTGCGCTGCACATTGAACAAGCGTGTGGTGATGGTGTTGAAGTGGTGGGTATCGACGAAGCCCAATTTTTTGGTGATGAAATTGTTGGCGTGGCCAATCGCTTGGCAGATCGCCGAAAACGCGTGATTATCGCGGGACTCGATCAAGATTTTCGTGGTCAGCCGTTTGGGGCCATGCCCCAGTTGATGGCGTGTTCTGAATTTGTCAGTAAGATGCTCTCGATTTGCGTCAATTGTGGCAACCCTGCGGGCCGAAGCCAGCGTTTGGTGGCATCGGAAGATCGCGTGGTGGTGGGGGCCATGGAGGCCTATGAAGCACGTTGTCGCAGATGCCACCGATCGTCGGTCGTGGCACCCACAGCACGCCATCAGCCTGTTTTATTTTAGCGTTATCTGTCGAAGATCGTCATCCCCGCTTTCGCGGGGATGACGATCTTTACGCCGATTTTGCGCACCGGGTTATCCTTGAAGTGTGGTCGCATTGTTGTTGTTCGTGATCACACTCGCAAGCGAACCGCCTGTGTTGTTGCGGGTGCCCAAAGTGGATGGTCGTGCAGATCCGTCACTTTGGCTTTGGAAGCATGTGGCCCGTGGTGTTGATCCTCAATCCATCCAAGCAACGCGCAGCATTTATGTGTTTGATCCTAAAACCCAGGGTTGGCAACTTCTTCGTTTAACCGCAGACGATGTCGAAAATCTTTTGCAAGTCCCAGGCATCCGTTTGCGTGCATCCCATGCGATGCAACCGCTGCTCGATCGCAGTCTTCGTGAAATTCGCGGTGATGTTGTGCACGTACGAGGAGGCGTGGGGGCAACCCATGATGGTCGTGGCGTATTGGTTGCATTGATCGATACCGGAATCGATCTTGACCATTCGTCTTTTAAGCGTCCCGATGGTTCATCGCGTGTGGTGGCAGTGTGGGACCAAGATGGTGTCGTGGGCCCATCACCGCCTTGGTTTGGCTATGGTCGGGAATGCACACAAAGTATCCTCGCGCGAGGGATGTGCGAGATCACGGATCCCATCGGGCACGGAACCCATGTAGCAGGTATCGCAGCGGGTTCTTCAGTTGCCTTGGGCGTTGCGCCGGCGGCGGATATCGCCATCGTGCGTTCCAACAATTTTACGCGTATCGCCGATGCAGCCTTGTATTTGGTAAAGCTTGCCGAAACACGTAATCAGCCTTTGGTGGTCAATATTAGCATCGGTGGGCAGTATGGTCCCCACGATGGGCGTACACCGCTGGAAGACGTGCTTGACAGGCTCAGTGGTCCAGGTCGTATTTTTGTGGCAGCTGCGGGCAACGATGGACGTGATGCGGTTCACGTCGCCATGGATTTAAAACCCGATGTGAAACGGGTTGAGATCTTAGGTGCGGGTGCGTCGTTTGCGGGTGATGCAACACTAGAAATATGGCATGGGCCAGGGGCATCGATCGATCTTGGTTTAGAAGCATGGATCGATGGCAAGGTGGTTGGGCAAATTGCATTGAACGCATCTGGCTCTGATCTTTTGTTGGGTACATTGAATGCAAATCAGCGCAGCTTTGTTGATGTTGCCGTGACACGCGACACGATGGCAGAACACGGGCTCGTGCGACACAGTGTGATGTTGCAACGATTTTATTCAATTTACCCGACGCCACAAGTCGTGCTTACTTTTTCTGGAAATGGATCTGCCCATGGCTGGATCACCCAAGAAGACATGCGCTATGGAAAATTGCGTTTTCGTGACGGGACATCTTCGTGGGGATTGGGTGACAGCAGCATGTCACTTACTGTGCCCGCGACAGCCCAGCGTGTGATTGCAGTGACAGCGTATGCGGTACGCTCTGCATGGCGAAGTTCTTCGGGTGAATTTGAAAGTATCGATTCATTGCGTTTTGGTGGACTGCTTGATTACGCAAGCCGTGGTCCTACATTTAGTCCGTGGTTTACGGGACCTAAACCCAATATTGCGGCACCCGGCGCGATGATCTTGTCGTCGCGTGCGAATGTTTTGGCCGAAGGTCCCATGAGCGTCAACGACAACCTTGTGGCGATGCAGGGAACGAGCATGGCAGCACCGCACGTCACAGGTGCTGTGGCGCTGATGTTGCAAATAGATCCCGATTTAACGTCCGGAAAAGCCATGGCGATTTTACAGGCTTCAAGCCGCAGTGATGCATCCACAGGTGTTGTCCCCAATACAACATGGGGTTACGGAAAATTGGATGTAGAAACAGCGTTGGCACTTTTGACGGCAGATAAACAATCACAAGGATGCAGCGCATTCGGACCAAATGGCATGCCTGTCGCGTTGCTTCTTTGTCTTTTCTGGCGGCGTTTTTTGATTCGACGAAACACGCGTTAGAATTTTAATGTGTCGATTTAAAATGTGGAGGTGTTTGATGCGAAGTCTTTTTCTTTTTACATCTTTTTTAATAGCCGCACCCATGGCAGCCCATGCAGCGGATCCCGCGCTTGATCGCCATGTGTTGCAGTATTATTACCAATCGGATCCCGTCAAATCGGCCACCATGAATGCCACGTTCTGCAAAAAGGCAGGATTTGAGGCCAACGCCTATTTTGAAGGACCGATTTCTACATATGCATTAGACCCTGTTTCCGGGGAAGTGATTCGTCGTCGTATTCGCAAAGTGGGGCATGCAAAAGCATGTGTTCAATTGCAAGACTTCTCGTTCACACCGTTCGGTCCCCGTGTCCCTGTTTATTGGGAAGTGCATGTGCGTCGTGTAGGTAATTTTGTGGCGAAAGGTTATTGCACACCATCCAACAACGATGCGCCGGAAGCCGGAATTATTTTGGGCGGTTGTGTTCTTGATCTTACCAGCGGCCCGACAGGCTTTGTTGGGGGCAATATGGGCGAAAGTGGTGTTTTGCTCAATCCCTTTGGCAATCCAGATTATGAGCTCAGCTCATCGTTTTTGACGTTTCATTATTTTAATCTCAAAGAAGCGGACGATGACGACGATTTCGGCGACTTTCTAAGCCTGCTGGCTCAGTTGTTCTAGAACGTAATCTGAATTTTCGTAGCAATCAAAGCACTCGTCTGCCAATAAACACAAAAAAGATGTGCAATATCAATGGCTTATAAATCGTAGGCCAATCCTTGACAAAAAACTTTGCGCGCCTATATTGCGACCAGTCCAGAGAGTCGGCCCGCATGATGTGGGCCCCACAATAGGCACGAGGTAATATCATGTCGAAGAAAAACTTCCGTCCCCTTCATGACCGTATTTTGGTTAAGCGCATCCAGAAAGAAGAAAAGAGCGAAGGCGGGATTATTATTCCTGACGCCGCCCAAGAAAAGCCCCAAGAAGGTGAAGTGGTTGCCATTGGTAATGGCAAGCGCATGGATGACGGCAAACTCATCCCCCTCGAAGTCAAAGCGGGCGATCGCATTTTGTTCGGAAAATATTCCGGCAACGAAATCAAAATTGATGGCAGCGAGCATTTGATCCTTCGTGAAGACGAAGTTCTCGGGATTATTGGTTAATCAAAAAACGACATTTAACATTTTTATATTCTAAAGGAATGTATCATGGCCGCAAAAGACATTATTTACGATGAGCAAGCACGTGAACGCACCAAGCGCGGTGTTGATAAATTGGCCGATGCAGTCAAAGTAACCATGGGGCCTAAGGGTCGCAATGTTATTTTGCAGAAGAGCTTCGGTTCGCCAACCGTCACCAAAGACGGCGTGACTGTTGCGAAAGAAATCGAACTTGAAGAAGCCTTCGAGAACATGGGCGCACAAATGGTTAAGGAAGTTGCTTCCAAGACCAGCGATGTGGCCGGCGACGGTACAACGACTGCGACAGTACTTGCACAAGCGATTTATCGCGAAGGCGTCAAGCTTTTGGCAGCAGGTGCCAATGCGATGGATCTTAAGCGCGGCATCGATGCTGCCGTTTCAGTGATCATCAAAGAACTCCACGCCATGTCAAAGGCCACCAAAGATCCTAAAGAGATCGCCCAGGTGGGTACCATTTCTGCCAATGGTGATGCTGAAATCGGCAAGATCCTCGCAGACGCGATGGAAAAAGT
>SYDY01000033.1 GCA_005801425.1 Bdellovibrionales bacterium
CAAAAACCGCAAGGGCGCTTCGCGAAGCGCCCCTACATAAGGAAGCGGGAATGACCACTTCATACAATTAAGATCAAGCAGAAATGGTATCACGCAATAGTATCACTTACGTCGCTGTGGCATTCATCACATCTAAAACTACCTGATCCGCCAAGACATCAAGGGTGTTGTAAATCGTATCCGTGAATTCTCCATCGGATGCGGCGTGTGACAATTGTCTGTGCTTGGCAACAACATTTTCATTAAAAATCAACGTATCACCCCGCACCAACTCCAATTGCACCTCGATTCTTCCATCGAGATACATGTACTCATCAACATACAATTTCGTGATCTTTCCTCGAAGCGTGTATTTCGGCGATGCATCAGAACATGCATTGCCTCCTGCCTGAACAATCGCATCACGAACATGCACCTGCACCCATGAAGCCACATCGTCGAACGTGCGAACTTCTCCTGCAGGCATGCCCATCCCGTTGCGATTTCCACCTATTTCCCGGATCCGTTCACGGCCGTCGCTGAAGGGTTCGACAGACACACAAATCCCTTCTATTTTTTGACCGATCGCATTGGGTGTAAATGGGTGAAGATGCACAATTTTGGGCGCATACACGCATGACGCAAAGAAAACCGCCAACATCAGAGCTGCTTGTTTCATCGAAAATCCCCCTTTTACCCCATGATGTTGCCCAGAGCAGAGGGAATAGCAAACCAGCATTCCCAATTTCCCATGACTCGTGTATGAACCCACCCTTTTATGACCTCATCCACTGTCACCGTCATAGGCTGCGGCCTCGCAGGATCAGAAGCTGCTTGGCAACTTGCAGAACACGGCATCCACGTTCGTCTTATCGACATGAAGCCCCATGAACGCACACCCGCACAAAAATCAGATGGACCTGCCGAACTTGTGTGTTCCAATTCGCTAAGGTCCAACAATCCCAACAACGCCGTGGGGTTGCTTAAAGAAGAAATGCGCAAACTTCATTCGCTGATCATCCAAGCGGCAGAAGCATGCAAAGTTCCCGCAGGCGACGCCCTTGCAGTTGATCGTGTGCAATTCAGTGAATATATAGAAGCCAAGTTACGCAATCATCCCAACATCCACTGGATCAACGAACGCATTGACTCCATACCAGACCCCATGCATGGCCCCGTGATCATCGCCACAGGACCGCTCACCGCCGATAACCTCGCAGAAGATCTCCGACGTGTTACTGGAAGCGATTCATTGTATTTTCACGATGCCTTGGCCCCCATCGTGGCGGGTGACAGTCTTGATCGCAGCATTATTTTTGCAGCGTCCCGCTACGGCAAAGGCGATGGGGATGATTATCTCAACGTCCCTATCGACCAAGCCACCTACGATGCATTCGTGCAAGGACTGATTGATGCCGATCCATTGCCCGAACATGGTTTTGAAAACATCCCTTACTTTCAAGGCTGCATGCCGCTTGAGGCGGTTGCAAAGCAAGGACCTCTCTCGCTGCGCTACGGTTGCATGAAACCTGTGGGCCTCGATGATCCACGGACGGGTCGCTATCCCTACGCCGTATTGCAATTGCGTAAAGAAGATATCGGTGGCCAATCGTACAATTTGGTGGGTTGCCAAACCAAGCTGCGTTACGGCGATCAGACGCGTTTGTTTCGCATGCTCCCTGGATTTGAAAAAGTCGAATTTCTGCGACTTGGGACCATGCATCGCAATACCTATGTCAATGCGCCTGTGGTGCTCGGCGATCGCATGCAACTGCATCAAGCCCCCCACGCACGCCTTGCAGGACAAATCACAGGTGTTGAAGGCTACGTTGAGAGTGCCGCCCATGGTTTACTCACAGCACTTTTTCTTGCATCCGATCTTCAAGACAAACCCATCATGCCACCGCCGCTCACCTGTGCCCTGGGTGCTCTTTACGGGCATGTACGCGGAAGCATGAAACTCAGCGGAAGACCCCACGAGCCTCAAAACGTGCACTTTGGTCTATTTGCGAGCATTCACGAACGCGTGCCGAAAAAACAAATGAAAGAAAAACGTGTCGAAATCGCACGCAGTGATTTTGATACATGGCAAATGTCTGCCTTAGGAAAAAAATGAACGCACAAAATTTCTATTCTCTGACCCCAGAAATCGTATTGTCCGCCGTTGAAATGGGCGGCCACCGCACCACAGGCCTTTGCTACGCGCTGAACAGTCTTGAAAACCGTGTCTATGATGTTGAACTTGAAGATCGCTCCAGGGTCATCGTCAAATTTTACAGGCCAGGCCGTTGGTCCCGTGAAACCATTTTAGATGAACATCATTTTCTTCATGCATGTGTTGCCCACGATATCCCTGTTTGTGCGCCGATGAATTTTGCCGATGGCACTACACTCAAGGAAACCGACGAAGGCATCTTTGCCGCGCTCTTTCCTCGGGTGGGCGGACGCGCCCCTGATGAACTTTTTCCAGACGATCTTGAACAGCTTGGACGTTATATCGCGCGTATTCACCGCGTCGGCGAGGTCGAAGGCCTTAAGCATAGGCCTACGCTGTCACCTGCCACCTATGGGACGGGATGTTTAAATACGATTTTAAGCCTTGCGGGCATGTCGCCAGGGGTTGGAGCCCGTTATCGCGACGCCGCATTGCAGCTTATTGCCATCGCTGAACGCATGTTTGCCGATCATGCCATGATCCCCATCCATGCCGATTTGCACCGAGGTAATTTATTGCGACAAAGCAATGGCGCATGGATGGTACTCGATTTTGATGACATGGCATTCGGCCCTGCCGTGCAGGATTTTTGGCTGCTCTTGCCTGGCCGTGCCCAAGAATGTCCCCAAGAATTGGAAGCATTAACCAAGGGATACGAGCAATTTCGTGACTTGGATTCAGGAAGTTATCGCTTGATCGAAGTCTTGCGTGGACTGCGCTATATTCGGTACGCCGCATGGATCACCGAGCGCCGGGACGACCCTGCTTTTGCACGTGCATTTCCGCAATATGGGACTGACAGCTACTGGGAAATGCAGATGTCAGACCTCTATGAACAGTTGCGTGCCATCGAAATAATGGATTGATCGACTCATATTTCGCAGCATTTTTGGTCCTCCTCCCAAGGAAGCGTAGACTGCGAGGTGATGAGTGAGTCATTCAGCGACATTCTCAGCAATTTTGCAGAACATCTGCGCACCGAGCGTCGTTACTCGGAAAACACCATTCGTGCGTATTTGGCTGATATACGCGCTGCGGGGCTTGATGCAGACGTGCATCAGATCTCTGATCCCGCACAATGGACCACCGCGTTTTTGTCGGAGCATTTGGCGAACTATCGCCGCCCCGATGGCCGCGAGCCCGAAGCCGTGACGCTGAAGCGCAAGCAAAGCTCACTTCGAACGATGTTTCGATGGCTCAAAGAAAAAAATGCCAACATCGTTGATCCCACCCTCGGGTTGCAGTCGCAAAAAGCACCACGGCCTTTGCCCAAAGCACTCGACGCCGAGGCCATGATTGCACTCATGCAACCGCCACGCAGTCACGACATTCGTTCATTGCGCGATCATGCCGCCTTGCTCTTGTTGTACGGACTTGGACTTCGCGTCAGCGAAGCAGCGAGTCTCAAACGAGGCCAGATGGATATCGATGGTGGAACCATTCGCGTCATGGGCAATGGCAACAAAGAACGCAATGTACCTATTCCACGTGGGTGTATTCCCGGGCTTTCGGCCTACAGCCGCACGCAGGTGGGCACCCCTGATGATGCCTTTCTGATCGGCCGCGGGGGTCAAGGACTTTCGACGCGTACCCTTGCACGCATTGTCCATCGTGCTGCCATGAACAACGTGGGTCATCATGTCACACCCCACCAATTGCGCCATTCATTTGCAACGCATTTGCTGGCAAGTGGTGCTACCGTCAAACACATTCAATCGCTTCTTGGTCACGAAAGCCTCTCGACGACCCAGCGTTACACCAAAGTCACCATGGAAAACCTCGTCGGTGTGGCCAAGAACCAAGAAAAGTTCAAAGCGTCTTAAGGGCTCGGGCAATAATAACTGTTCACGCGAGGGGGAGGTCGGCACAAAGTGCCGGGTGGGGGTCCAAGCTTTACTAAAACCGCGCCCGCATCATCGCCATAAACCCAAGAATCGAACTCGCGCTTGCGGTACGTGTGGAAATTCCATTTTCATCCTGCGCAAACGTACGGCGGTTTGGATCGAAAGAATACTGCAACTCTCCTAGCAACGAAACAATGCTCGAGAGATCCCACCGCAGCGTCGCTTTGGCCGAAAAGATCAATTTAACCTTGTCGCCGGGATCGAGCACATCGGGATCTGCTTCTGAGCGAAACACAAATGTTTGCGCCCCAAGGGATTGTGCACTCGTCGCATCGGCCACACCTGTAATACTCGCAGGACGCCGCAAACCCAGAATAATACCCGGAAGTAAATGCCAGCTTTCAATGTAATAATCGATATTGGTAAATGCTAAAAGATCAGCATGCACTTGCGATCCAGAAGAAAAATCAACAAACGATGGGTAGGAAGGTACGTTGTACAACATAAAAGCCAAATCACGATACACAACATAGTTTTGCATCCGCCATTTGCGCCATTTCAAAATCACGGTGATATCTCCCGCGATACCCATTTGCGTTGATGTACTGCTTGCTGCGTCACCATCTTGCAAACGTTGAAAGACAAAACTTATTTCCGATTTCGCCGTGAGCGATAGGCCTGGTCCATAGTGAGGAATGGCATAAAATTGCTGCACCGCCAGTGGGTCATTGCGATACAAACGAAAATCGATGGGTGTCCCGATGGGATCGCCGATGTGATACGTGAGCTGCATGGTACCGCCGTATCCGTACCATTTCGGCGTATTGTATTTTCCATTCTCGACGATTCTTAATTCGCGCTTATCTATGGTGCCACGATCAAAAAGACCACCGCCCGCTTCGATGCGCCAGTTGTCGTGCAGATCGAGCGCTGCCCCGCCCAAAATCCCCCACACGGTGTCCATTTCTTTGGTGCCATCTTGCATGTCTACTTGGGCAAAACCTGTTTTGGCACCCAAATAGGCACTTATCCCTTTGCTTTCATATTCCAATCGCAGTCCAGGAACTGCCTGCGCATTGCGAAAAATACGCGCCCCACCCCACGAAATATCGTAGGAATAACCCAATCGAAAACGATCCGCACTGACAGGAAATGCGGTCACGCCCACGCGGTGCCCATTGAAATTTTTTGAAAAACGCACATAGCTTCCGTCGTCGGTGAGGCTAAATTCTTTGGTACGTGCGGTCACTTGCGCACGAACCACCATGCCCGCTTCGGTGTCGACCCCCGCAAAAAATCCCGGTTTATTGGCGTACATCACAAGATAGGACAAATTTTCAAAACCGTTATCGCGTCGTTCGTAATCGTCAAAAAATAGTCGGTTGTTGCCTGATGGAGAAAAATTGGGGATCGAGGGCGATCCCGTCGGACTTTTATCGGGCCCACGCAACACATCGTCATCCGCAAAAGAAAATGACAAACGGGTATCCATGGCCTCCAAAGCCACCGCCGGCCCTGCACATAACAACACGGCACAACATACCAAGAGTCCGCGCCCTGAATGACCCATGCAATCCCCCCCCACCCGTGTCCCTCGCGCAACATCGCTCAAGGAGGGGCAACGCATCAAGTCAAAAATTGGGGACATTCCAGAATTACGCGTCAAAAGGCCCTTTTTAGGCACTCTTCTTGCATCAAAACTGCTATGGGATAAATGCTCAAGCAAGAAACGTGCCTAAAAAGGGCCTTTTGACGCGTAATTCTGGAATGTCCCCATATGCTTCGCATCGCATTCATTGGCCAAGAGAACGCCTTTTCCAAGACGGCATTGGCACCACTTCTTCTTCCTTACGACCCCCGATGGAAAATTGCTCTTGTGGTGACATCTTGTGAGCGTGTTGGGACTTTTCGGATGCATAAGCTTTGTATGCCCTCACAGGGCGCAGCAAGCAGCGCCCCTACCCCTCATGAGCGTATTCTTAACGTTCCACACCTGCTCACCACCAACATCAACAGCAGCACAGCCCACGATCACATTCAAGCTCAACGCATCGATATGGCTTTGTGCGTTGGATCCGATCGTTTATTCTCACAAGAAACATTACGCATCACACCCCGCGGTTTTCTCAACGTGCATCCCTCGGCGTTGCCCAAGCTACGCGGTCCTTGCCCACTTTTTTGGACTGTAAAAAATGGCATGACATTAAGCAGCGTCACCTTGCACTGGATGGATGCCCAAGAAGATCATGGTCCCATCATCGACATGCGACCCTTTAAAATTGAACCACGCGCCACCTACGAACAATTGCACCGTGCTGCAAGCGAAGCAGCCATTCCCATGATCCGTGATGCGTTGCTTCGCATTGTAGAAAATCGCCTCCAAAGTATTCCACAAGAACATAGCCTAGCCACTCGCGCACGACGTCCAAAATACACTGATGTTCAAATTGATCCCATGCAATGGGATATCGAACCTCTCGCCAATTTTATCACCATGGCGCGTGGCGTTCGTACCGCATGGATGCGTGCCGGTGATGAAACATTTTATTTTGAACGTGCGGAGCGCACAGAGCCTCTGGCCACACTTCCCGGATCCCATGTACGAATAGACGATCGTGTGTTGCTACAATGCAAAGATGGTGTGTTGCATACGCAAATACAGACCGTCAATAACACTTGAAAGATCTGGATGAGCGCGCCATAACCCCACAGTGCCGCCCACAGTATAAACCCAAGGCGGCATTCATGGCACACCCCCCTGAGCGCGTTCTCCCTGTCCCAGCATCGTCTTTGGTATGGCGTATTGTGCAAACCATCGTGCCCTGCCTTTCACCGACGCAAGGGGACCTCGATCACTATGAGGCAGCAACTCCACAGCAGCACGCGGCTGCACAGCCACTCGCATTACCTCTGCCTATCGCCCCCGTTGCAGTGGCACCCCAGCCGGCGCCAGCGCATTGGTTCAATCGTCTCATGACAACAGCCCAGAAAATGGATCTCGTCGATGCTTCCGGCAATCTGTACCTGGAGGTATACCGTGATTATCTTGCTGAAGACGACACCTCAATTTCTGTACCCGATATGGCCGTCTCTTCTTTTTTAACAGCCATGCACAAAGCCCAAAATATTTTTGTACCAGACAGGCTTGAAGATGTGATGGAGATCATGGGCAGTGACACAGCACGCATCGATCTCTGCATGGAAGCGCCCTTGGTCAAAGGTGTTTATTCGAGTGCAACGGGTCGTACCTATTGGGCTCACCAATGTATGAAGGGCGAAAACAATACGATACTCTGTCCATTTAGCAGAACCCCACTCAGCGATCTCATACCCAACAAAGACTTTGATATTCTGTTTAAGGCGGCATTCCCCACCGCATACCATGCCGCCTGCAACGTCAAAGTGAACAGCCTGAAAGAGCATACAAAACGCGTTGCTGCAGAGCGCAAAGCCGCAGCCGAACAAGCGCGTCTCAACGCCCAACCCATCAACCAACTCGCAGAAGAGCAACAATTGGCTGCGATCCAGCAAGCCTACGAGCGCGGCATGCACCCCGAAGAAATCGCACGGCGCATCCAATTCGATCTAGATCTCGTACGTGCCATGCTCAATATTCCTGAGCCCGATCAAGAGTATCTTGCGGCAATCGCCGCATCACTTGAAGAGCCCGACTGGGGATTTGGGCACGATTTACCCATAATACAGAACGCGTAGAATTATTATTCGTCACTTAACGTCATGAAAAAGTCGATGATTGTTCATATAACCAATACATGGCACATCCCGCTGACCGCATCCCTCCCGTCGCACCTTCTTGGGGGCAACGCCTATTGCGCTGCTGCATGCCCTGTCTCTCGCAACAGCACCCCGAAGATGTTTACCAAGCCCAGGAAGACCTGCCTGCTGCAGCCCCACGTCCTTTGACGCCAGAGCTTCAAGCCCCCATCACCGCACAACCAAGGGCCGAAGCTGCCAGCACCCAGCCATGGGCCAATCGTCTCGTCACAGAAGCCCGTAAAATGCACCTCGTCGGCCCCGACGGCAAACTCTCCACCGAGGTGTTACGCAATCACACAACAGGCGCAATCGTGAGAGAAGGCACCCCTGATGCTGTGCGCGATGTCGCCCTGTCTGGGCTTTTAACGGCTCTCCACAATGCACGTCACACCCTCGTACACGATGATATTGAAAGTGTAACGGAGCTCATGGGCTTCAACACAGACATTCTGGATCTTCGCACGGAAGCGCCGTTAGCCAACGGCTTGTATTCACAAGAAACCGGCCGAACCTATTGGGCCCATCAGTGCACCGTTGATGGCGATGCTCAATTGACCTGTCCCTTTGACAGGCGCCCACTCGGAGATCTCGTCCCCAACAAAGAATTTGATCGTCTGTTTAAAGCAGCATTTCCCAAAGCCTATAAACAAGCCTGCAGAATACATACGACCGCTGAAAATGAACACAATCAACGCGTGAGACAAGAGCGCGGCGCTGCTGCTGCACAAGCGCGCCTTGATGCCCAGCCCGTCGATCGTGCTGCAGAAGAACAACAAATACGCACGATCCAACAACGTCACGCACAGGGTCAAACCCCAGAAGCACTTGCGCTTCAATTTGGTATGGATCTCGAGCTTGTTCGTGCGATGCTTGGGCTCCATGAGCCTGCTGCGCTGCATCTGGCTGAAGATCGCAACCAACAATTCCGAGATTTAGAAGCGCAAGGTTTTACGTTTGAAGAGATTTTACAACTCGTAAGTGAAGCTTAAGGCACAGTACCTAACCAAAAATCCCGCGTTTTTTCGACGGTTCGCCGTCAAATTCTTCAAGAAGTGTTTTTTGCTTCGACGTCAGATCCGTCGGAATTTGCACTTTAACCACCACATGCAAATCACCGCGACCACCACCGCGCAAACGTGGAACACCCCGACGTTTTAATGTGATCACGTCGCCGGGCTGCGTGCCTTTGGGGATTTTAATTTCTTCATCGCCATCGGGTGTATTTACAGTCACGCTGCTCCCCAACGCCGCGGCCACCATCCCGATAGTGCTCTCTGTGATCAGATCATCACCATCGCGTTGCAACGTAGGATGGGCTTCAACCTGCACCGCGATATAAAGATCGCCTGCGGGGCCACCACGCGCACCTGGCTCACCTTCGCCGCCGTAACGCAAACTCATACCATCGTCAAAACCGGCTGGGATCTGCACCGCGATCTCACGCTTGCCACGCACACGTCCCTGACCCTTGCAACCCTCGCATGGATCACCCGGCAATCGACCCTGACCACCACACGCATGACATGGCGTACTCAAAATAAACATGCCTTGGCCTTGCATTATTTGACCACGCCCACGACACGTACTGCATGTCACCGGCTGACTGCCTTCTTTTGCGCCCGAACCGCGGCATGTTTCACATGCGGTGTAATGATCAAGCGTGATACTTTTTTTGCAGCCAAACAAAGCTTCTTCAAACGTTAATTGCAAATCATAGCGCAAATCAGATCCACGTTGTCCACCACCCCCAGCGCCGCGCCGCGCCCCAAAGCCAAAAAGATCGCCAAAGATATCGCCAAACGATGAAAAAACATCTTCAGCGCCTGAAAAGCCCGAGAAGCCTTGATTGCGCAATCCATCGTGTCCGAATTGATCATAGATGCGGCGTTTGTCTGGATTACTCAGCACCTCGTAGGCTTCGGACGCTTCTTTGAATTTTTCTGCCGCATCGTGGGAACTGTTGCGGTCGGGATGAAATTCCATGGCCAACGCACGATACGCTTTTTTTAGCTCGCGCTCATCCGCCGTACGGGTCACCGACAACACAGTATAATAATCACGTTTTTCCATCAGAGAGGGTCCTCGGGGGTGGTGCCGGGTATTCACCGTTACTTTTTTGGCA
>SYDY01000034.1 GCA_005801425.1 Bdellovibrionales bacterium
ATGCGCCCTTCCAACATTTGAATCAACGTTTTATCGCGCGGTTCACGAACCGCCCCTACGATGGAACACTTGAACACGTCTTTCGTCGCTTGAGGATCATGGCAGCAGCCCACACGATTAACCATGCGGCCGATCCGTGACCTGCACATCCATTGCAGCCGGATGATGGGGGATTGTCGAGGGACAATCCGATGGGGATGGGTTCAATGGCATATTTATCATAGGCCTTGTCTTCGCTGCTCAACTGAATGCCCATCATCACGGTGATGTTTTGTGTTGCATAGAGTGTGAGTGCTTTGCTGATGGCAACGGCTTGGGGTTGGTTCCAATTGGACGCATCAAACACCAATGTATTGGGCGTAAGCGTTATCAAGGTTCCTGCATCCAATGTGACCGTGACCGGATCGGTGGGCTCGGTGCTTAAATGCATGTGAAATGTTGATGCGGTGTTATTGATGGTGATGGAACCACCATCGCGACCGCTGATGAGATCGCCCTCGGGTGTTGTGATATTTACACCGGCTGATGCTTCGACGACGGGTTCGGTGCCGGTGATGTGAATATCAAGGCTTGCCATGGCCGCTGCGGGATTTCCAAGTGCATCTTGATAACTCAATTGTACGGCATAGACTCCGGTGATCAAGGGTGTTGGCGTTGCATGCTCCACACCGACCGCGGTGTCAGGCACTGTGGTTTGTGTGAAGTCCCAATTGATACTGCGTGTGGTGAGATTATCCATGGTCCATGTGACGCTTACAGGCCCTACGAACCACAAACGAACGCTACCACTTAAAGGTTCTTCAGGAAGAATATATGAAATGTGCATAGGATGCGTGTTCGATTGCTGAGCGGGAGTGAGTAAGGTCGGTGGCAATGTTTGTGTGTCGATAAAGAATGTAAGGGCTTCACTGGTGGCTTCTGGGTGATTATCTGAGTCACGATAACTGAGTGTTATGCTGTATGTTCCATCGGGCAAGGAAGCGATATTGGTGTTTGTGACGTGATTGCTGGTCGCGAGGCTTTTCGGATTGAGCGTCAATGTTTCGATACTATCTTCGACTGTGATATGGGCCGTCACAAGTTCATTGTTGATCGTAAGCGTGACGGATCCTGGTAGCGCCTCTTCTGGGAGTTCGAAAGATACAGGAATTTGATTGTAGGCGGCTCTTTCTGGTTCGAGAAGTTCAGGTATTGTGGTGCGAAGATCCAACGTGACGTTGCTGACGATTGTGGTTGCGGGGGCGTTTCCTAAAGCATCTTGGTATGTGAGGATAAAGCTGTACACGCCATCTGCGAGTTGCACGTTGGTGGGTGTGAAACTTAAGTCTTCTCCACGCTCATTGGGCAATGTCCATTCGGTATTACTGGGCTGTGCAATTATTTTTGCGCTTCCAGGCAGGGCATCCACAGGCAGGGTATAGCGAAATAGGAGTGTGCTTTCTCGTGTATTACTCAAGGGCCAGCTGATGGTTGGGCTCGGTGTAACCGTGCGCACCGTAACGTTACTGCTGGATGTACTTGTCGATGGATGATTGGAAGTATCGGTGTATTGGAGTGTCACAGTGTAAACGCCGTCGGGGAGCGTTGTACTTGTTGCGCTCAGGATGACCACATTCGAAATATTGGTCGTGTCCAAATTAAAGGCAACGGTTTTGGCGGTACTCATGGTGAGATCCACCGTGGTATTTTGATTTTGGAAGATCAGGTGCGTGCTGTTGCTTTGGGGTGTTTCAGGTAGCTCGTAGTCGATCGCGATTGTGCGCCCCGAGGTAGAATTTGTCGCAGGGGAAGTGAGCGTGGGGATCACGGTGCTTGTGTCTGTTTTTACGTTAGTTTTTGTGGTGCTGCTTACGGTTGCTCCCCCAACACTTGCCGGGCGCATATAGCGAATGAGTATATTGTAGGTTCCATCGGGCAGATTGGTGTTGGGGCTCACGGAAGAAAAATTTGTGTCGCTTGTGACGGCCGATGGGTTAAACGAAAAACTCGTCGAAGAGTTGGTTGTTGTGAGTGTGAGGACCCAAACCTGACCGACCGTGACACCCGGAACGGACGATGCGGTAAGTGTCCACTGCATGCTAATGCTTTGAGGTGTGCCATTGGGTTCGCTGATGCTGTAGCTGACGGGCATATTATTGACGTACGTTTGGTTTGAGACGGGTAAACTTAATGTGATGGATTGTGCTTGCGCCTTGCAGGAAAGAGCAAGCATGAGTAGCACTGCAAAAGCACAATAAGAGGTCCGGTTAAGCATGGGATGATTGTGCCATAAACAAGAAGTCGAATATACTTTTGGATCGATGCGCATCAATAGATTGGTTGCGTTCCACAAGCCAATTGCTGCACAACATAGGTTATGGATCGACAGTACAATATCGGTGTCATTGGGGCGACGGGTATTACAGGTCAGAAGATTGTACAGGCGCTGTGTGTGCGTGGTTATTCGGTGTTGATAGGGGGACGTGACCACAAAGCATTGCAACGCATGTCCTCTGTATTCGGGGATGCTTGCGTGGCACAACCTGTGGATTTAACATCCCGCGAAAGTTTGTTGG
This sequence comes from Bdellovibrionales bacterium, assembly GCA_005801425.1. Classification (GTDB taxonomy): domain Bacteria; phylum Myxococcota; class XYA12-FULL-58-9; order XYA12-FULL-58-9; family SYDY01; genus SYDY01. Next base: position 2,556 of record SYDY01000034.1, read on the forward strand.
ATTTTCTGCAACGTGTTCCTGTGGTGATCCAATGCGTTGGGCCGTTTGTGCGATGGGGACTTCCTATCGTTGATGCTGCGATCGAAGCAAAAACACACGTGGTCGATATTTCGGGGGAACAGGCCTATGCACTCGCATGCATGCAAAACTTTCATACGCTGGCGCTTGATGCGGGCGTTTGTATTGTGAATGGTGCCGCCGTCGAAGGGGGTGTCGCCGATGCGTTGGCTACGCAGATCTGTAAAAATCGAAAATTGCGTCCACGTAATATCACGGTGTTGACCAAAATGCGTGGTGTTCTGCCAAGCCCCGCAAGTATCGCATCGTTTGCTGGTGTTCTTCATGGACCGATGTGGGATCTTCGCGGTGGGATACTTCAGGAAAAAGAATTTGGTTATCGTCAAGAGCGATGCCGAGGGCCCGAGGGCAAACGTCGGCGTGGTTTGTGGATCCCAGGTATTGAAACGATATTGATTTCACGTCATTTGCCTGCACGCAATGTGGGGTCGTTTTTTGATGTCAGTGGTTTTCCTCGTGTGTTGTTGGCTAAATTCGCTGCACGGCTGCTTCACGATTCTCCTGAGCGCGTGATTGAAATACTTGCGAAATTGATGCCACGCTGGTTGCCTGTGGGGGCGCCTTCTTTTTCCATCACAGTAACCGTCGAAGGGGATCTTGAAACGACACCCGGAAAATGCGCATCACGCAGTGAAACCCTTGTGGGTTTAGATCCCTACGTGGCTACCGCACGCATTGCGATGACAGTGGCTGAACATCTTTGCCAGAAGGGTGAAGCAGAATCACACGGGATTGTGTCGCCCGCTATGGTTGTTTCAGCGGAAGCGCTTGTGGCGGCTGCGCTTTCATAGAAGTTTGATACTTCGCATCGGCAGCCCATGCTGCAGTCAAATACTTAGAGAAATATTTTTCTTCACTAGGGGCAAGTAGTGCAGAAATTTGAGACTCTGCAGGTATGGCGCACCATGATGGATGGCTGACGCACAACATGCACCATGCTTCTGTGGCCGTACGTTGCAATCCATGCCATGAATCATGGTTTGCACCGGCAATCACTGTGGGGAGGCTGCTCAGCTCCATTCGTGAGTTACCGAAAAATGCGCCTTGGTGTCCGATGGTCGCTGTTTTTAATTCAAATCTTACGGTGATATTTTTCTGGGCGTTGGGAAATTCAGCAGTCGTTTCCAAGGTGAAATGGTCTGGTTTTCGAAAGATACGCCCATTCCATTGGGGCTTGTCTTGAACCATGTTGGCACGACTGCTCACGGCGGCCATGATGCTTTGTCGATCTTCGTCTTTATTTCGTATGATGATGCTCATTGTGTTTCCTTTAAATATTCTGTTTATCGCGCCAAGCGCTCCGCCATGCGTAAACCAAACACATGAGCATCGCCTGGCCAGCGTGCGGTGATAATATTTTCATCTTCAACTATAAAACCTGCGCCCATGTCATCAAGTGAGTCACGTCGCAAAGGCATGGGCCCAGCAATAAAATGTTTAGAATGACCGAGATGTCGAATGACCTCCGCCTGCACTGTTTCTGGGTATGTTCGGTAATAATTTTTTAGCCACAAGCACGTGAATGCCCATGCCATCATTTCTTGCGAGCGCAGAAGTGCAGTTACTTTTCGCCCGGCAAGCACACTGCGTCCCGAGGCATCTGTGCTGCGTGCTGCCAAAACAACCCCATGACAAATGGCACCCACAAGCCTCGAGGCAGTACAAAATTCTGCTACGATTCTTTGCAACGTATTCGATTCTAAATAGGGTCGCATCCCTGGGGCATGTCCGCCCGCCAATGCAATACCATCGAAATCATTGCTCTTGATATCATGCCAATGAAGTGGATTTTGAAATGCTTGGGAGGCGATCATTTCATCATAGGCGAGAAGACCGTTTCGGTTGGCTTTGAGAAAACATGACCACGGGCCAAGACCCGCACCCGTGAGCATCCTATGATCACCTGCTGCCGCTTTGGCGTTCGGTGTGGCAAACACCACGTCGACACCGTTTTGGTGAAGCATTTTCCAAGTGACACCGGCCTCTGTTGGGTCGAAGTCAGAAGCAGGAAGAGGGATCACTATTCTGCGCATGCTATGCCTCTAAATGCGCAATAAATTTCCCACTTAACATGGGATGTGTGATCGACAAACGTTTGATTCTCCCAAAGGCATCTGCAAATTCTTCGGGCTTAAGTGTTGGGGTTTCTGTCGCTTCGCTTGCACGCTCAATGCTTGCTTTGACCGCACTGCCATCGACATTTTGTAATAAATAATACGTTGCGCCCAAGGATGGGCAGCATGGACAGCGTGTTCGTATATCTTGCATGACATCCCATACATTACGACTGGCCCCCACATGGAGTGCGACGCGATGCATGCCATCACGGCTTGGGAGCATGAGCGTTGCTCCACCACTTGCAGCCCATTGGTCTTGATGTTCAAAATCAATGTCTCTTAATTTTGTGCCACCGGAGTTTCCGTACCAATGATGTGTGGGACGCGTAAACGAAGCATTGATTACAGACGCCCATGCATCGTCAGAAACGTCGTTGTAGATCCAATGTGATCTTTCTATATTGCGTGTGATGTGTACGTTGCTTTGCGCTGCGATGATATCAAGCAACTGATTGGTCTCAGTGGCAACTTCTGCAACGGGTGCGGTGAGAAATACCATAGGTGTATATCGTATAAATCCTGACCAAAGACCGATGTGTTGGGCAGTCGCTTCCATGACATCAGTGGAAATAGAATGGTAAGGCATGGGCACTGTGAGATGGGCAGTATAGATCTGATCAACAAGCCATGCTGCATTTCTGCGTTGGTGTGAAGACCAGCTTTGGATCCCAAATGTATGCGTTGCTTGGATATCGAAATTATCATCTGGAATACGCGTTATATCTTGGAGGATGGAGAGCGCAGGCGGTGCACACCACTGCATGCGTGTGACACAGAGATCAAGCCATGCATCAAGCGCCACGGCTTGCAATGTGTTGCGCATTGCAGGATTTGTTTCACCTGCAATAATTTCTGGAACTGTTTCAAGCATGGCCCGTGTTAGTTTGGATGAATTTTCTCGGTCGACAACGGGAGCGCGTTTTAATGTCAGCTTCACCGTGATATTGATTGCAGGATCTGGAAGGCGTGTTGTGACTTCGAGGCCGAAGCGGGAATTACCTCTTGGGGTGTAGTTGTCCCATTGGGATTGATGATTGTATGTGATCTGATGACGTGCGATGGCGTCGGCGATGGGCTGTCGGTATGTGTTTGTTATGTTTATAAAAGAACTCATTGCATTGGCTTTCGGGCGGTCGTGTCGCTTTTGATGTCGTATGGGTTTTTATCTGCGATTGTAAAGTATTTGCGTGCGGCTATAACGTATTTCTCCTTTCAACGATCATCCAAAACTGCCTCTACCCATCCCCCCTCATCTTTGATACGCGGCCTTCATGAGTAGCCTCCCCGGGTCGTCGCGTAAACTTACGCCCATGCTCAAGCAATATCTTGAGGCCAAGGCGGCGTGCCCTGATGCCATTTTGATGTTTCGCATGGGTGACTTTTTTGAGCTATTTTTCGATGACGCAAAAATCGCTTCACACGAACTTGAAATTACGCTGACAGCCCGCGACAAAAGCGACGATCCTATTCCCATGGCCGGTGTCCCGCACCACGCGGTCTCGGGGTATATCGCGCGTTTGGTCGAGAAGGGCTACAGTGTTGCGCTGTGCGATCAGGTGGAAGATCCCAAATTCGCCAAAGGACTGGTACGTCGTGAAATTACGCAACTGATCACACCGGGGACGGTGTGTGATCTCGATGCGCTTGATCCTACGTCGAGTCATTATCTCGCATGGATTTCGGAAATCACGCGTGGTGGTTTTCTGCTGTGTCTGCTTGATGTGCTTGCGGGCGAACTGCTGCTTACAACCGTTGCCGATGATGAACTGCGTGACGAATGCACACGCATGAACGTGCGCGAAGTGCTCACCGTGGCCGATCTCCGCGATACGTTGGTGGGCGAGTTGCAATCGGCACGTATTCCCGTGCGGGTGCCTCCACTGGATGACGTGCCCGATGCCGCATCCATGCGTGCGCGTTTTGGTGCCGAACGGATGGACAGTTTGGATGCCACCATGCCCGGCGCGACGCTCGCTTTGTCGCGCATTATTGCATTTGCCGAAAGCACCCAGCGTCGCGTCATGCCCCATCTGCGGGTGCCGCAGATCTACAGGCGTGATGCCTCCGTGATCATCGATGCCTCAACACGTCGTAATCTCGAATTGTTGCAATCGGGTCCTGAAGCACGCAAACAGGGCAGTGTGTTGTGGCATATTGATCGCTGCAAAACGGCTTTGGGAAGTCGTATGCTTCGTCGTTGGATGTTGTTCCCTTTGCGCGACATGTCTGCCATCGATCATCGCCTCGATACCGTGGCATGGCTCATGAATGACAGACCACGCCGTGAATCGGTGCAAGAGCATCTTCGTCTTGTGCGCGATTTAGAACGACTTGCAGGGCGGATCTCGCTTCAACGCGCAACGCCCCGTGACTTGGGCGCACTGCGCGCATCGTTGCAAGCGGTCCCAACCTTACACGCCATGTTAGAAACGGCACCTGAGGTTTTTGCAGGCCGTTGGCGATCGCTTGATGTGTGTGAAGATGTTCGCATACTTTTAGAAAAAGCATTGGTGGACGAACCCCCTCAAAATTTTTCTGATGCAAGTGTCTTTGCCAAGGGCTATTGTGATCAACTCGATGAGTGGATTGATTTGTCCACCGAAGGTCACGGCTTCCTAGAAGATCTTGAAACCCGTGAACGTGCGCGCACAGGGCTTAATACGCTTAAAGTGCGTTACAATAAAATATTTGGATTTTACATCGAGGTAAGCCGTGCACAAGCTGCCTCTGTGCCTGCCGACTATGAGCGCAAACAAACCTTGGTGAATGCCGAGCGTTATATCAGCGCTGAACTCAAAGTGCATGAAGAGCGTGTTCTTAAAGCAGACGATCGTCGCAAACGTCGCGAAACGGTTTTGTATGCCGAATTGATGACACAGCTTTCGGGGCGTGTGTCGGCACTGCGCCGTTTGGCGCGTATGGTTGGCGAATTGGATGCCGTACAAAGCTTGGGTGAGGCGGCCGAAGTCCATCGTTATGTGCGTCCTGTCTTGTTGCAAGAACCTGTGCTGCATATTGTCGGCGGGCGTCATCCTGTGATCGAACGCTTGATGCCAGGGGGAGAACGTTTTGTGCCTGTTGATGTGTCGCTTGATACGAGCACGCGTCAAATTTTGATGCTCACGGGGCCCAACATGGCGGGAAAAAGTACGGTGATGCGTCAGACCGCATTGATTGCGCTTCTTGCACATATGGGTTCGTTCGTTCCTGCGGATGAAGCGAGGGTGGGTGTCTGCGATCGTATTTTCACCCGCGTAGGGGCCAGCGACAATTTGGGTGAAGGGCAGAGCACCTTCATGGTGGAAATGCTTGAAACAGCAACAATTCTTCGACACGCCACATCGCAAAGTTTGGTGTTGCTCGATGAAATTGGTCGGGGAACAAGCACGTACGACGGCGTGTCTATTGCGTGGGCTGTGGCCGAACATATTCACGACAGCGTAGGGTGTCGTACCTTGTTTGCGACGCACTATCACGAACTCACCGCGCTCTCCGATGAAAAATCCCGCATTCACAACGTGCAAATGGCTGTGGTTGAGCAAAACGGTGAGATTGTTTTTCTAAGACGACTTCTTGAAGGTGCCGTGGGGCGCAGTTATGGTATCGAAGTGGCCCGTTTGGCACACTTGCCTTCATCGGTGCTTTCCCGTGCACGTCAAATGCTTGCAAGTCTCGAACAAGGCGCACGCCCTAACATGCATGCATTGCCTGAAGAATCTATTTTTGTGCCTATGCTTGATCCTATACGTGCGCAATTACGTCATATGGATCCGCTGCGTTTAAGTCCCATGGAAGCCTTGGCGATGTTGCAAAAACTGTGCGGGGAAGCACACAATATGGATCCTTCAAGCAGAGCTGCATAGACACACCTAAAACGACCGTGGTATGTGTGCTTAGGGACCCCATGGCAATACATCGTTCCTAAGGTCGTTTTTGGGAGAAAAGTGGGTGTGATGGGAAGCAGCAAAAGTACAATGCTTCATAGTACAGGCAATACCGGAAATCGGTCGATTCCGCCGATCCAAGGGGAGGCGTCGCGTGACCACCAGGGCTCCCCAAACGCACGCACGGGCCTGCCAACACCCGCAAAATTAAAAGACCGCATTGATAAATTAATTGTGCGTATCGAGCAGCATCGTGCTTTGATTGTACACAATGTCCATTTGCTGTTTGCCCATGCAGAAAACGCAAGTCTTGCAGGCGTGGTGCGGATTTTGCAACATCAATTGGATGCCATCCCCAATGAAACGGTATTGCTTGGGGCTTTGGCGAACTATCTCGATGAAATCGAACATGCGCTTGAAACTTTGCAAGGCAATGATCCCGACGAACGTATTATACAACTGGGGCGTTGGATTTACAGCAGCCTCAGACAGCGTTCAGCGCTTGATCAACGCATTACGCGCATGTGCAGCTTCTTGCGCACTATGCGGGAGGATGCTGAACTTCTCACCATCGTGTTGGATGATGCCGGTGACGATGTCATTTCCGAATGGATTGCTGACCGTTAGACCGGTTTTAATTTCGTTTAGGGGGCCACAGTGACCGATTTAGTCGACCGATCTCGCACAGAACCCGAAGGCGTGCGTGAAGCGCGGCGGCGTGGTTTGCCGCATGGTGATGCCTTGCAACGCTTTGCGGCGCTTCGTATTGCACTGACCGGCGAGTCGGTGGTGGATTTAAAACGGGCATGGTTTACTGAACGTTCGCAGGTTGATCGCTTTTTGCGTTTGCTTGGTTTTGATACCGACAGTACATTGGATATGTCGCGTTTGAGTGAATTTTTGCGTGAGGCATGCGATTATCTTACCGAGCTCCATGGCTATCAGATACCGCATGAAGTCACGCAACCGAAAGATGTGCATGATATTTTTTTGATGGCCGCATCGCCTTATGACGATTTGCAGCGTGCCGCATGCATGGTGCTTAAAGTGATGCATATTATGGCCCACGTGGCAGGCCGCGAACTGGGTCATAGCTCCAATGTGTCGGAAGCGGCACTTTTAGGCCGTTTGACCGAACGTGTTTTTGGTACGGTGGATGCCATGCGTCACGCAGGGTTTGTGATCCGTGAATTTGCGGTAGGAAAAAAAGCCCGCAACTCGGTGGTTACAAAATTGCTTGCAAGCCGAGGAACCCATGCGGCAACCGTGTTTGATCGTTTGCGGTTTCGCATCGTGCTCGAAGAACCAAGCGAAGTCGCAAAGGCACTTTTGTTTCTTACCGAAAATTTGATCCCGTTCAATTATGTCGTTCCAGGACAATCGCAAAATGCGTTGTTGGGCGAAGACGATCTGCTTTTGGCAAGCGGTTTGTCACGTGAGGATCTTGAAACGTTTTGGCCCGAAGCCAAAGGGCATTACAATTTGGGGCAAGCGGCGCCCGTGAATGAATTTAGCGGGAAATCCTATCGTGCGATCAATTTCGTGGCTGATATTCCCATTCGTGTGGATGATTTGGTGGACACATGCCCTGCGGTTGCATTCGTACAAGCGGAAATCCAACTTCTGGATCATCAGACCGCGCTGGCCAACGAATCGGGTGAAAATGCCCATGGGCTTTACAAGCAACGGCAGCGAGAGCGCGTGAGATTTAGGCTCGAAGGACGCTGGAAGCCTGTTTAGGGTTCGAGCAACAATGCTTGTGAATGGTTCTTTATAGGCGCAGACTGATTAAGTTAACATTACATCAAAAATTTAAACGAAGTGGGGGCCCCGATGTTGTGGACTATTTCAGTGCTGACGCTTATCTTGTGGATACTTGGGATCGTCAGCAACCGTACGATGGGCGGATATATTCACATCCTTCTGGTTGTTGCGATTGTCGTGGCGCTTGTGAGTTTTATCTCAAAACGTTAGCGCCTGCCGTTACGGTGGCCACTACCAAAACCATGGTGACGGCTGCCCCAGCCATGATGCGAAAAGCCATGGTGGTGGTTTCGATAATGCGGCGGCATCACGATGATGGGTGCGGGTCGATAATTGAATCCCAAGCCATACCCGCCATAGTTCGATCGATACCCACCGTAGCCATAGCGGCCGATGCTGGATTGGCCCCATGGGGCATAAGGACGTGGTGACACACCCACGTTGATCCCAGGCCCATAGCCATAGATGCCGGGGACGCAGGCGGATGTGAAAGCCAGTACAAAACCGATCACAAGAATTTTTTTGAGACGAAGGCGTATTCCATTCATTGGATAGATCCTCACCTCAAAAGATACACCCATATGGGTTCTATTTTCCAGGGAGAATTACGTTGGATAGGTAGGATAGCAGCGCTACGCTGTTTTTATTTGTTGGAAGCGTTGAGCGCGAGGTGCAAGCGCGACACGCAACGTGAAGCCGTACGGCTATGGATCACACCCTTGGAGGCAGCACAGCGCAGCTCACGTGTGGCGACATTGAACGCTTCTGTTACTACGCTGGCGTCACCGCCGGTAAGTGCTTCACGGAATTTGCGAACGGCAGTTCGCATGCGGCTACGAAGGGCCACATTGCGTGCGGTACGTTTAATAGTTTGTGTATTGCGCTTCTCAGCAGATCGATTGTTAGCCACGTCTTCTCCTCGTGTCCCGCCAACATTAATATGCTGGAGCGTGGACTCCCATGGGGACCTCTGGTAGCAAAGGCCATTGAATTGGCCCGAAGTAGCAGGGGAGGACCTTTGCTGTCAAGCTGTCGGGCCGGTGGAGAGCACGGTGGGCGACGATTCCATACCTCAAGAAAAAAGACCCTCAGCGCCAGCCGATGATCGAAAACAGAGCCAAACCATCGCGCGTCATACCGGAACCGTTTCGTTCTTTACCATGCTCAGCCGTGTGGGTGGCCTTGTGCGTGATGCTGTTTTTACCCACATTTATGGGGCAGGTGCTGTGGCCGATGCCTTTGTGGTTGCCCTGACCATCCCCAATACCTTCCGGAACTTGGTGGCCGAGGGCTCGCTGACGGTCGCATTTTTGCCTGTCTTTGATGCGACACTGAAGGAAAAAGGGGAGGCACGTGCGCGGGAAGTGATGGCTTCGGCGCTTTATGTCTTTCCACTGATTGGATTGTTTCTTACCTTTTTAGGAATTATTTTTGCAGGGCCTTTGGTGGACCTTTTTGCGTCAGGGTATCGGCGCACACCAGGTCAGCATGAGCTCACCAAGCACATGACCCAGATCATGTTTCCCTATTTGGCGATGATCAGTTTTGTGGCACTTGCCATGGGGGCACTCAATGCCCGACGACGTTTTGCAAGCTCTGCAGCATCGCCTGTTCTGTACAACATCGTGCAAACGATTGTGATGGTCCTTTTGGCAAAATATTTGGCCATTCCCATTTATGCAGCGGCCATTGGTGTTGTACTGGGCGGCATTGCGCAAGTGTGGATGCAGATCGACGAGATGAAACGCGTAGGATTGTGGGTCAAACCAAGTTACAAAATCGAGCCCGAAGTGCGCCGTATTTTAAGTTTAATGGTACCAGGTTTGGCGTCTCTTGCGGTGTATCAGATCAACATTGTGGCCTTGCGCCATTTTGGAAGTTACTTGCCCCAAGGTTCCATTACCTATTTGTACGCTGCCGATCGTTTTGTACAATTGCCGCTGGGTGTTTTTAGTGTGGCGATTGCAACTGCGTCGCTTCCAATTCTTGCAGGGGCTTTTCGCGAGGGTGGCAAAGAAGGCTTGCGTGCGGTCACGTTGCAATCGCTTCGCTTGACGCACGTGGTGGTGGTGCCATCGACGATTGCGCTGGCGGTACTTGCAGTGCCGTTGGTCTCTACAGCCTTTCAGCACGGGGCATTTACGTGGCCTATGACACAATCCACTGCACAAGCGACCATGGCATTTGCGATGGGGCTTGTGCCGCTGAGTGGTATTCGTGTGTTCAGTCAGGGTTTTTTCGCGATGCAAAACACACGGGCACCGGTGTTGTGCAGTGTGGTGGGGGTTTCAACCAATCTGATTGCGGCACCCCTTCTTGCACAGCAATTCAGTTTTATGGGCCTTGCCATGAGCGTGAGTTTGGCGGCGTGGATGCAATGGACTGTGGCCGGTTTGTGGCTTGGACGTCATGTCGGATTTTCGGGTGTCGCGCGGACAATGCTTGCCATGCTGCGCGATGCTGCATGTGCGGCGCTCATGGGCCTTGCGGTGTGGCGTATTGTTCAATACGGGCGCTGGGAGCAAGGCTTAAGTGCTTACAATACGATAATATTGATGGCCAGTGTGCTTGTTGGGTCGATCATTTATATCGCGTTGCAACTCATGCTGCGCGGTGCTGAAATGCAAGATCTGCTGCAGTCGGTGGCGAAAAGATTCAAGCGAAAATAATGAGGGCCGTTCGCGAACGGCCCCTACATCATGATGCTATCTTTGTAGGGGCGGTTCGTGAACCGCCCGCTATTTTATGAATTGATCTTGGCTTTCTGCCACAACGCTTCTTGTGCATTGAGATCAAGATCCGAAATCGATTGACCTTGTGCTATGGCGGCCTGTTCCATGTGTTTGAATCGTTCGGTAAATTTGGCAACGGCACTTCGCAAACATGATTCTACATCGATATTCAAATGGCGTGCGACGCTTGAGATCGCAAAAAGATGATCGCCCAATTCTTCGCTGATGCGTTCGGGTGATTCGCCAGCGGCCAATGCCGAAGTGAACTCGTCCCATTCTTCTTCGGCTTTGAGCAATGCACCGTTGACATCAGGCCAATCAAATCCGGTTGCAGCCGCTTTTTCACCGGTGCGTTGGGCGGCAAGCAATGCGGGCAAGGCTTTGGGTACGCCGTGAAGGCGACTTTTTTGTGTGCCACGTTCTTCTGATTTGATCTGTTCCCAATTTTTGAGTGCTTCCGACGCGTTGTCGGCTTTTGCATCACCAAACACGTGGGGATGACGGCGGATCAATTTGTCCGTGATGGTATTGGCGATGGATTCGAAATTAAAATCGGGTTGGGTTTCTTGCAAAATCTCAGCTTGGAAAACAATTTGCAACAGCAAGTCGCCGAGTTCTTCAAGATGGGCATCGCTGCCTGGCGCGTCGTCCAAAGCATCGAGGACTTCGTAGGTTTCTTCAATGAGATATTGGCGCAGGGAGGTGATGGTTTGCTCAGCATCCCATGCACATCCGCCGGGGGCGCGCAGGGTATGCATGATTTCGGAAAGACGCTGTAGGGCCTTCGCGGCAGTTTCGTGTCGATTCATGGGGCATGGTATAGCGATAAAACTCGCAAAACGTTAATAGACTTTTTATGCCCCACATAGATATTGCCAATCGCCGGAAAATGCCTCGTGTGAATACGATGTGGGTAAAAAATATCGCAAAACAAATTCTGCTGGGGCTTGATTTGGCTGACGCGGAGTTGTCGGTTTCGTTGGTGGGCGATGCGGAAATTCATGCGCTTAATAAACAGTGGCGCCACAAAGACAAACCGACCGATGTACTTTCGTTTGCACACGCCGAAGCAGGCATGCCAGGGCCTTCGCATCATTTGGGGGATGTGGTGGTTTCCATGGACACCGCAGCCGTTCAGGCCGAGCGTATTGGGCACAGCCTCGAAGATGAGGTGGTGCGTTTGCTTATCCATGGTGTGCTTCACTTGGTGGGGTATGACCATGTGCATGGGGGTGTGCAAGCGCGGAATATGAAACGTGAAGAAGAACGTTTGCTCTTGGCCTGCTGTAAGTGAATTTATATGCGACGGTAAATAATGAATGAAATAAACCCACATACACCTTATTTCGCTTGACGATTTCTCACAGACATGGAGAGACTCATCTCTTTGCTAACGTTGTACAACGTAGGTCTATTTGGAGCATGTTATGAGCGCCACCAAAACTGAATCGCTGCAGTCAATCCACCCAAGCACCGGATGGAGGTTACCGCCTCCAGACGATCGATCGGGTTGGTTCGCTGTCGTCAATGGTTGTTGGGCCGAACACAATAAAGATTTGATGGATGTGCTCGATGGTGCTCCTTCTTACCCGAGCCGTGACTGGCTTGTGCAGTCGCTTCATGCTGGCCTGCTCGCATGCCGTGGCACTGCACCAACGCTCCAAATCGGTTTGTTTTCGAGCAATATTCCGCCAGAAATAGACCAACAGGTGCTGACTCTTACGTCTGATTTGCATACCGTTTGGGCCGCAAAGCATGGCATGAATGCTGCTCTGCCTGCCAATGTCCGTCAGTCATGGGTGCCTGTGTGTTATGTAGATGGCTTAGAAGGTGTTGATGTTTCGCGGGCATGGGTGATTGCACACGAAAAAATGCCAGAGGGCTTGGGTGCGTTGGTGACGCTTTCGCGTGAGGAAGCCGATCCTGCGCGATTGCGTGATTTATCCGTTTCACGTTGGCCTGAAAAAATTGTTGTGTTGTCGAGAGACGGCGATGTTCGCCCGAATACAGCTTCGTGTGCCGATGCGTTGATGGGAGTTCCGGCTGTGGTCGGCAGCATCCAGGCGCTGCGCGATGTACGGTTTGCCGATTGGTCAGGGGCCATCAATGGGTGCTGGTTGCCGGCACGCACGTCTGCCCATGATGGTGTCTGGGCAGAGCAGAGTGGGTTGCCGTCGTTTGGCTTTGACACGGATCTCTTTCAAGAATGGGGTACGAAAGAGGGGAATCATAAATTATTCCGTCTTGCCGGTGTGCCTCGTCCCGAAGGGACTGAAGATCTTGTCCATACACAGGATGCTTTGCTTGACGCCATCGATGCCTTTATCCTTCGAACCGGTTCGTTCAAAGTGGTGGCCAAGGCCAGCGACAATGCTTCGGGTATGGGCAATGCCATGCTTGATTTTTCACCCTTGAAACCCCTGTTTGACGACAAAGACACAATGCCAGCAATGCGCAAAGACGCCATGCTGAGATGTTTGTGCGAAAATGCGCACAAAAATTACGTAGCAGGCGATGCAAAAGAGAACCTGACGTTTGATGATTACGTACGCAATATCGTTGCGCGTGGTGGTGTGGTGCTTGAAGCATTTATTCATGCTCCCGTTGGCGGACGAACGTACGACGCAAGTGTGCAGTTTATTGTGTCTCCCATAGGTTCAGGGCGTACGTCGGATGTTGTGGGCATTCATAAACCGGTGGTGACCGAATCAGGTGTGTACAACGGTGCATTTGCGCCACCGCCGCAATATCTCGAAGAAATGCTGCGTGAGATTGGCCAAAAAGTGGGCGTGTTTTTGCATGAAAAAGGTCTTGCGGGTCCTATGGGCATCGATGTCTTCATCCAAGAAGGACCGATGGGAATCGACGGCAAACCCTCTTTTGTGAATGCCTTCTGCGTGGATGCCAATTTGCGCCAACCCGGCACGCTTCATGGATTGCATCTTAGATCGATCACGGAGCAGGTCCTTGGGATCCCACTGTCGAGTACCAGCACAGACAGCTATCATCCTCCGATAGGTTTAACACGCGCAGACATTGTGGCGGTGGCAGAGTCTGATGCGTTTCGTTTCAATCCTGAAACAGGAACGGGTGTTTCCTTGCACTTGGTGAGCAACGTGGATCCCTATAATAAACTAGGATTTTCATGTTTGGCACCTGCGGATCTTACCTCACAGACCGAACCCTTCGGGCCTGCGCGTGATTTAGAAATACGATTCAAAAAGGCGTTGGAAGACCGTGCAGGGGTTTCGTAATGAGTACCACACCTGTCGTGTCAAACCACGGATTGCGACTCCCCGTGCCTGGAGAAGCATCTGGATTTTTTGCGGTGGACAATGGCTGCCAGGGATCTCATAACATTGAATTGATCAATCGGATCTCCGGCATTAAGGCGTATGGTGCGCGCGAGTGGGTTGGATGGGCTGTGGGTGCCGGTTTGCGTGCATGCCGCGATGTGGCGCCTGTGCTTCAAATTGGACTCCTCCCTTGCGATGCACCTCCTGCAATGGATCAACAGGCACTGCGTCTTACGTCTGATCTGCATGGGATGTGGGCGAGTAAGCATGATGTGAGTGCGCGCGTTCCTGATAAAGTGCGGCAATCGTGGGTGCCTGTGTGTTATGTCCCGAATTTGGATGGCATCGATATTTCGCGCGCATGGGTGATTGCACACGAAAAAATACCGGCCGATATGCACGCTCTGGCGACACTTGCACGTGAAGACGCGGATCCTGCGAGATTGCGCGACTTGGCGCTTTCAAGTTGGCCTGACAAAATCGTTGTTGTGGAAAAAAAAGGCGATAACCTCCCTAATATAGGTGCATGTGCTCATGCGCTGATGGCCATTCCAGCGGTCGTGCAAAGCATCCATGCTTTGCACGATGTGTGTTTTAAGGGTTGGACCGGCTCCGTAGAGGGATGCTGGTGGCCTTTGCGTGCATCGACGGAAGATTTTTCATGGGGAAAATCGTTTGGATTGCCTGTGCTGGGGTCTCAACCCGCGTCGTTTGCAACATGGGGAACCAAGCAAGGGAATCATAAGCTGTTTGAATCGGCTGGTATTCCGCGTCCCCTAGGGACTGAAGAACCGATGCACACGCAGGATGCGTTGCTTGGCGCCATTGACCTATTCATGCGTCAACATGATGTTTTCAAATTGGTTGTGAAGGCATGTGACAGTGCGTCAGGGATGGGCAATGCCACGCTTGATTTTTCAAGCTTGAAAGCATTGTTGTCCGATGAGCTCATAACGCCTGCAGCGCGCAAGGAAGCCATGCTGGCATGCTTGCGAACGAATGCCACCAAGAATTTTGCGCCAGGCGATGCCGATCATGTGACGTTTGGTGATTACGTGCGCAATATTGTCGAAAAAGGCGGTGTGGTGCTTGAAGCATTCATTCATGCTCCCGAAGGCGGACGAACCTATGATGCCAGCGTGCAGTTCGTGGTGTTGCCTCAAGGTTCAGAAAAACCCGTGGATGTGGTGGCCGTCCATAAACCGGTGGTGAGTGCCGATGGCGTGTATGGTGGGGCGCAGTCACCATCGCCTCAATACATTGTCGAGCGTTTGCAGGAGATTGGACAAAAAGCGGGCGCGTTTCTGTATTCCCAAGGCCTTTCAGGTCCTATGGGGATCGATGTGTTTGTCAAAGAGGGTCCGCTTGGACCTGATGGCATTCCCGTTTTTGCAGAGCTCTATTGCGTGGATGCCAATTTACGTCTTCCCGGCACGTTTCCTGCGCTTCGTCTTAAAACGATGATGGAGCAGGTGTTGGATAGAAAACTATCAAGCACAAGCACCGAGGGTTACCATCCTCCTGCAACTCTTACTTTACGTGATATCATGACTGTCGTGGAATCTGACGCGTTTCGATTTGATCCGAAAACAGGGACGGGTGTTGTGCTACACATGGTGGGCCTCGTCGAAAGTCACAACAAACTCGGCGTGTCGTGTTTTGCACCCATGGACCATGCGTCACAGGCTGAACCATTTGGACCTGCGGTTGCATTGGAAACAAAGTTCAAACAGGCGTTAACCGATCTTGCGATCGCAAAAGCATCCGCTTGACTCTCGCTGTCTACCTGATAACCAGCGTCAATCATGACTGAACGAAAAGCTGTGCAACAAGACCTGACGTCACGGATGTCCCTTCTACGGAGGCATCTTTGACATCGCCAACCATCTTAATCGTCTTGAAGAATTAAACAGACGCTCGGAAGATCCTGATCTTTGGACCGACGCGGAAGCCGCAGCAGCGGTGCAGCGCGAAAAAAGCCAACTTGAAAAAATTACAGGGACGTTTGGTCGCCTTGAAACGACGGTGAACGATCTTGCGGACACGATCGCATTGGCCGAAGAAGATCCTGACTTTGCACGCGAAGTGGATGCCGAATTTGCCAAGGCCGAGAAGGCCGTCAGCGAACTTGAATTGCAGCGTATGCTCGGTGGCAAGTACGATGGCAACGACGCCATTGTGACGGTCAACGCGGGTGCAGGCGGCACCGAAAGCCAAGACTGGGCAGAGATGATCTTACGGATGCTCACCCGATGGTGTGAACGCCGTGGTTACGAAATGACCATGATGGATCTGCAAGCGGGTGAAGAAGCAGGGATCAAAAGTGCCACCATTGAAGTGCGTGGCATGTATGCCTATGGCTATTTGCAGGCCGAAGCGGGTGTGCATCGCTTGGTGCGTATAAGTCCCTACGATTCGCAAAAACGGCGGCATACCTCATTTGCCTCGGTGGGTGTTGCCCCTTTGGTGGAAGACGATGTGACAGTCGATATTCGCGATGAAGATCTGCGTGTGGACACCTATCGCGCAAGCGGTGCTGGCGGGCAGCACGTGAATAAAACCGATTCGGCTGTGCGTATGACCCATATTCCCACGGGTGTCGTGGTGGCATGCCAGGCTGAGCGCAGCCAACATAAAAATCGCGCCAAAGCCATGAAGATGCTTAAAGCGAAGCTGCTTGTGCTTGAGATTGAAAAGAAAGCGGCCGAAACAGCCTCTGTGGTGGGCGAAAAGAAAAAAATTGAGTGGGGCAGCCAGATCAGATCCTACGTGCTTCATCCCTATCGCATGGTGAAAGATCATCGAACGGATTATGAAGTGGGCAATACCGATGCAGTGCTTGATGGCGATTTGGACGGATTTGTTCAAGCCTATTTGATGGCAACCACATAAAACGTGGCGATGCTGTTATTGTAGGGGCGGTTCGCGAACCGCCCTTGATATGAGGAAAACTATGGCAACGCATGTTGAAGAGAGTTTGGTGGATCAGCGTCTTGCCAAGGCCGCAGATCTGCGTGCCATGGGGATCGATCCCTATGCCAATGATTTTCGCGTGGATACCCACGTGGCCGATTTTGTGACACGCTATGGGATGCTTGAAGGCGAGGCCTTGCAGCAGGCTTCCCAAACGCATGCCATCGCGGGCCGTGTGATGGCCATCAACAGTTTTGGAAAAGCAGCGTTTATACGCATTCAGGATGGCAGTACCGATCGCATGGTGGGCGATGTGCCTGCAGGGCGATTGCAGATCTATGTGAGCAAAAACGATCTGTCGGAAACCGATTTCGCGGTTTTTAAAAAACTCGATATGGGCGACATCGTGGGCATTACAGGTACGCCGATGCGTACCAAAACCAACGAACTTTCGGTGCATGCAGCCAGCTTTCGTATGCTTACGAAAAGCATGCGTCCGCTGCCCGAAAAATGGCACGGTCTTACGGATGTTGAGACACGGTATCGACAACGGTATCTCGATTTGATCACCAACGAAGAAGTGCGGCAAACCTTTCGCAAGCGATCGTTGATTTTGTCGGCATTGCGAAAGTTTTTTATTGAACGCGATTTTCTCGAAGTGGAAACGCCCATGATGCAGCCCATCGCGGGTGGCGCCACGGCACGTCCTTTTGTGACCCATCACAATACGCTTGATATGGATCTGTATTTGCGTATTGCGCCTGAACTGTATCTGAAGCGCTTGGTGGTAGGCGGTTTTGATCGGGTTTTTGAACTCAATCGCAACTTTCGTAACGAAGGGATCAGTACGTTTCACAATCCCGAATTTACGATGCTTGAATTTTATCAAGCCTACGCGACCCATCTGGATCTGATGGATATCGGTGAAGCCTTGCTGTCTTCTATCGCGTTGGCAGTGAATGGAAGTACCGAAGTGCAATGGGGTGAGCACGCGATTTCGCTCAAAGCACCGTTTGCGCGCTTGACCATGCGCGATGCGGTTTTGAAATATGCATCATGGGATGCAACGAAGCTTGATGCCGAATTAAATTCGGGTCTTTTCTGTGCATCCATCGGAAAGGCCAAAGAGGCGAAATGCCCAGGCACACGTCTGGTTGCTTTGTTTGAGCATTTTGCAGAATCAAAGTTGATTCAACCTACGTTTATTTACGATTTCCCTTTGGTGGTTTCGCCGCTTTCACGGCGCAAATCGGATACACCCGATCTCACCGAACGTTTCGAACTTTTTGTGGGTGGACACGAACTGGCCAATGCCTTCAGTGAGCTCAATGATCCGGTGGATCAACGCCAACGTTTTGAACATCAACTTCAGGCCAAGGAAGCGGGCGATGATGAAGCCCATGCCATGGATGAAGATTATGTTCTTGCCCTAGAACATGGCATGCCGCCCACCGGAGGGTTTGGCTTGGGGATCGATCGGTTGGTGATGATGCTGACGGGAAGTATTTCGATCAGAGACGTGATCTTATTTCCTCAATTGCGGCCACGGGCGTGATGAAGGGCGGTTCGCGAACCGCCCCTACAAGATGGGTGCTTGATGGTGGTGCTTCTTGGGTTCGCAATTCTTTTCGGATTTGCCCTTGGCTACCGAACACAACGAACCCAAGGATGGGTCTGTTTTGCCATGGCATGGTTTGCGGGCTGCATCTCTGCCTGGACAGGGCCGCGCGGTGTTCAGCAGATCTTTGAAGCCTTGCGTCTTGTGCCACTGGTTTGGGCGTCTGGATATTTTGGAAGTTCTCTCGGATTTTTAGGACGCGATGCCAACGGGGGCTGGGGGTGGGCGTGGCTTGCGGCCCGTCGCTTTATGATAGGAACACGATCACAAGTGATCTCGGTCGCGAGCACCATGTCGGTTGCGGGTGTGGCGTTGGGCGTTTGGTTGGTGATGGTGGCCCTTGCGGTGCTCTCTGGTTTTGAACATGATCTGGCCACAAAAATTGTGGGTGCCCACGGCGATATCATTGTTGAACGTTTGGATGGCGGGTCTTTCGAACTTTCATCTGAAACGCTGCATCGCTTGGAACAACAAAAACATGTGACATCCTTGGCGCCTGTGGTGGGTGTTGAAGTGGCGGCCGCCAGCCGTTCCAATTTTGCAGGGGCGCGTCTTTATGGGATTGATCCCGCAGGTGCGCCACAAACATTGCGCGTTCTGAAGCATCTTGAGGCCGGTGAATTGCGTGATCTTACTCCCGGTGTTCGTGCAGATTTGGATACGGAGGATCCCTATGGGTTTCCTGTACCAGCCGTGCCCGACGGTGTGGTGATCGGTGCACAGATCGCCCATGATTTAAGTGTGGAAGTGGGCGATGTAATAAGAGTGGTCTCCGCCACGGCCCAGGTTCTTACCCCTGCGGGGCTTGTGCCACGGTCTGTTAGTTTGCGCGTGGTCGGACTTTTTAACAGCGGTATGTATGATTACGACAGTGGCTATCTTTATGCCCACGCCGATGTGGTACGGCGTTTTGCACGCAAGGAGGCGGGCTGTGTGACCGCTATCCATCTTTTATCCGATGATCCAGAAACCTCTCTAATAACGGCACAGGGCCTGAGTGATGCGCTTCCTGAAGGGACGGTCGCTCGGGATTGGACCCAGCGCAATAGCAGCTTGTTTGCGGCATTGAAGCTTGAGCGGTCTGTGGCAATGATTGTTTTGACGTTTGTTATTTTGGTTGCAAGCTTTTCGATTGTGACCACGCTTACCATGTCGATTCTTGAACGCAAAGGTGACATCGCAACGCTCAAAACCATGGGCGCGAGCAATTCGTCGGTGGTGCGTGTGTTTTTGTTGCAAGGCATTTTGTTGGGCGGTGCAGGGCTTGTGCTGGGTGTTGTGCTGGGCCTTGCGAGTATCTGGGCGCTTGACCGCTTCGGTCTGGCTATCCCAAGCGATGTTTATTACATACCTTCCTTACCGGTGGCTTTTTCGTGGGCCGACGGTGTTCCAGTGGTGTTTGCGGCGTTGCTCATCGTGTGGAACTTTTCGGTATTTCCTGCGGTGCGTGGTTCGCAGTTTCGTCCTGTTGAGGGGTTGCGTGGTTAGTTTGCTTACAGCCAAGGGACTCACCAAGCGGTATCGCAAGGCGGGCATCGATATCGACGTACTTCGAGGCGCATCGCTTTGCGTTGACGAAGGCGAAGCCATCGCCATCGTTGGGGCATCGGGCGCCGGCAAAAGTACACTTCTGCATATTTTGGGAACACTCGATACGCCTGATGCGGGCGATGTGTTGTATCGAGGCCAGTCGCTGTTTGCGATGAACGCCTCGGCGTTGGCCGCATTTCGCAACCGCGAACTTGGCTTTGTTTTTCAATTTCATCATCTGCTTCCCGAATTTACGGCCCTCGAAAATGCCATGATGCCGGGACTCATTGGCGGACTTGCGCGCGATATCGCCACCGCGAAGGCCACCGCCAATTTAGAGCGCGTGGGTTTGGCCGACAGGCTTCATCATAGGCCTTCGGAACTTTCGGGCGGTGAACAACAGCGCGTTGCGCTTGCGCGCGCTATCATGATGGACCCGCCGCTTTTGCTGGCCGACGAGGTGACAGGAAACCTGGATGCGGCCACGGGTGAAGCCATTCATGATTTGTTATTTTCTATCAATCGCGAACGTGGCACTACGCTGATTGTGGTCACCCATAGCCAAGTTCTTGCCGAACGGATGCCGCGCCGGTTGCGTTTGGTGGATGGTGAGTTGCGCGGGTTATGATCAACGTCTTTCTTTTATGGATGACGATTGCCACAAGTGGGCAGGCTGACGATGCAGTGGTGAGATCCGTGCGTGTCGAAGGCTTAACCCGTGTGAGCCCCAGGGCCACCTTGCTTGGCTTGAGCACCAAAGAGGGCGAGGTGTTTGATGAATCACTTGTCACGGCCGATTTGCGGCACCTTTGGGCCAAAGGTTTTTTTCGTGATGTGCAAGCATTCAAAGAACCTCATGAGGGCGGGGGCGGCGTCGATATTATTTTCCAGGTGCGTGAGAAACCAAGCATTGCGCGCATTGTCTATGAGGGGCGCAGTTCCCTGTCCGAAGACGACGTCAAAGAAGTGGTGGATGTTCATGTCCACACCATCTTGGACGAAAAAAAGCTGACTCTCAATGAAGGCAAAATAAAAAAACTTTACAGTGACGAAGGCTATTATCTGGCCGAAGTGCGTCACGAAGTTCGACCCGTCATAGGCAAGGACAATGAAGTCGAAGTGGCTTTTGTGATCCAAGAAAACATCAAGGTGATGGTGGGGGCGATCACGTTTGTGGGCAATCACAACATGCTCACGGATACCCTCAAAAACAGCATTTCAACCCGTGTGGGTAATTTGCTGTCGCTTGTAACCCAATCGGGCAAATTCAAAGAAGAAGAGTTTCAAGTCGATCTGATGCGTATTCAGGCGATGTATTTTGACAATGGGTATATCACCGCCAAGGTGGCAACGCCCGAGGTGAATCTCTCGCAAGATCGTCGTTATGTGTACATCACGATCCCCATTGAAGAAGGCAAGCAATACCGTGTTGGGGAAATCACATTTGCGGGCGATATTGATCTTCCTACCGATGAAAAGACCAAAGGCCCTGCCGTTGGCAGCGCATCGCTTACGAAGCTTCTTACACTCAAGAAGGGTGAAGTTTTCAGTCGTTCGGTTTTGCAGACCAACATTACACGCATCACCGACGTTTATCGCGATCGTGGATTTGCCTACGCCAATATCAATCCCAACTCCAAACTGCACGACACCGAAGATGTGGTGGACTTTGAGCTGGAAATACAACGTGGTGAGGTGGTTCGTATTGGCCGGGTGGAAGTCACAGGAAACACCCGTACACGTGATCGGGTGATTCGTCGGCAGATGCGTATCGATGAAACCGAATTGTTCAGCGCCGCACGGATTGCCGAGTCCAAAGCCCGAATTTTTCAATTGGGTTTTTTTGAGACCGTTGAAGTCAATAGCCAAGCGACGGACATACCCGGCGTGATGAACGTGATTGTGGAAGTCAAAGAAAAACAAACGGGAACTTTTCAAATCGGTGCCGGCTTTTCCAGTCTTGAAAAGTTTATTGCCACCGCACAAATTGCACAAAATAACTTTTTGGGTCGTGGACAATCGTTGTCTCTTTCGGCCCAATTGTCGTTTGGTAACTTTGCGCGACAATTGGTGACGTTGAACTTTTTTGAACCCTATTGTTTTGATACGTTGTTTTCGTGCGGTGTGAATGCCTACGTGAACCAACAACTCTTGCAAGATTTTCAACGCAATGCGCGCGGTGGTTCCCCATCCTTTGGCTATCAGATCAACCCCGATTTGCGTGTGCAGTTTTCATGGACTCTTGAGCAGATAAGTCTTCAAAGCGGCGTGTCGTCCACGGCAACGGCGCAGATCCGCGATTTGCTTTTGCAGGGATTTAATTCGGCACCGAGACTTTCGATTTCATATGATACCCGTGACAATCGTTTGTTTCCCACCAAAGGCCAGTATCATCTTTTGACGGGTGAGGTTTCCGATCGCGGGATAGGTTCTTCTCATGGGCTTGAATACCGTCGCTTGGATATGACAAGCCGCTTTTATCGGCCGCTGTTTTGGGAATTTGTTTTGCGTGTGAATGCGCAGCTTGGACTTGCGTGGGGGCGTGGTGAAAATCCTGTGCCTATCAGTGAGCGTTATTTCCCTGGCGGTATCTTTTCCGTGCGTGGTTTTCAGCCGCGTGGTTTGGGGCCGAGCAAACCGGTCTCTTTGGGCGGTTACCCAAGCGGTGACACCATCAACTTTATCGTAGGTGGTAACAAACAACTTATTCTTAATGTCGAAATTGAATTTCCTATTTTAAAAGCGGCCGGTATTCGCGGTGTTGTTTTTGCCGATGCTGGCAATGCCTATGCCGAAAATGAAAATATGTTTTACATTGGCGGCGGACCCAATACGCCCAAAGCCTATTTAATAGGCAGCAACAAAGAGATCTCTCCGCCGCTTGGTTTGTATTACTCCTTTGGATTTGGTTTCCGCTGGTTTAGTCCCATTGGCCCGCTGCGCTTTGAGTGGGGTATTCCCATCACCAAACGCAATCTCGATGATCGCGGTGTACTGTTTGCGTTTACGATTGGGAACATGTTTTGATTTTGGGAATTTAAATTATCGGACATTTTTTAGGGCATGCCAAAAGATGCCTTTCACTTATCTTAAGGATAAAATGGACTATGATTAGACTTTGTTTTCTTTTTTTGTGCCTATGTCCCTTCTTTGCTTTTGTTTCCTGTACGACTGCATCGGATGAGCCTTCATGCCATGATGCTGTAAAAAATATTACTGAAACCGATGTGGACTGTGGCGGATCTTGTGACGATTGCGTGGATGGCAAAGTATGCACGTTGGCCGCCGATTGCGTAAGCGGCGTGTGTACGGACAGCATATGCCAAATCCCAAATTGTAGCGATGGGGTGAAAAATGGCACGGAGATTTCGGCGGATTGCGGTGGTGTTTGCATCGGTGGGTGCTTAACCGCAGCAGTCTGTGAAAAAGATTTAGATTGCGCATCGGAGCGCTGTGAACTCACGGGTTCTTCCAAGCAATGTATTGCATTGATAGCTGAAGCGAGTGCTTCAAAAATATCGGATTTTAGCTTTGTAACGGTGAGTGGTGATACACCTGTCGACGGTGCAATTAATAATTCGTCCTACATACTGACGCCTGCAAGTGCAAGTCATCACGGATATTTAATGATGAATGCGGCATCATTGTGTTCTGGCGCACCGGTGTATGTGTCTGCGGAATTGGCGATTGTGGGGAATATCGAATTTGACGGATTTGCCATCAGTTTAAGCAATGTGGCGCTTGTCTCTCTTATTTCATTTCTTCGGTCAGCGGACCGCAATGGCGCTGCATTGGGGGTTTTGCAGAGGAATTCTGATGCACCGTTTGAAAGCAGTGTTGCCCAACACTTGGCGCTCCCATCGGGTAATTATGACGCATTGGCATATGACGATCATATGATCGGTAACGAGGTTGTCCTTCAAAACACGTCGGGTCTTGCTTCTTCTTTACAGGTCGCTTCTGCATCAGATCCCTTTAAAGAAGTGCGTGTCACATTTGGTTTGGGCGATGAACATAAAACAATGCACGTATCTTCAGGGGCAATCAATGCGGATAATACGTTTTCGTTTGCCGCCCCCGATCGATCGCGTATCATTGTGAGTGCGTCGACGGGCGGTGCTGCTCAAGAGCAGAGGGTTAAACGCGTTCGCGTGTGGCAAAATTGTCCGTAGATTTTTTCGGGAGTGATACCTCGATGGTCAAGTTTTTAGGCGGTGAGTCAAGAACAAGTAAGGCAGGTATGATAACCTCTCCCGCAAGCGGGAGAGGTCGCCGAGCGATAGCGAAGGCGGGTGAGGGTTTTGAGATAAGCACCAACATAACAAACGTATGCGCATATCTTGGAACCCCCACCCGTCGCTTACGTCATCTGTAGTCCATCATTGTTTGCGAGAAGCGACGACCTCCCCCGCAAGCGGG
>SYDY01000035.1 GCA_005801425.1 Bdellovibrionales bacterium
AAGCCCCTATGATTCAAGTGCAGCCTCGTTGTCAGCAAACAATTTGAACCCTGCCAACAAATACTTTGTGCGTGTATATCCTGTGGGCAATCCTATCGCGCCGTATTCGGTCTACGGCAGCATGGGGCAATATGATCTCACCGGCACGTATACCGATGCGCCCATTGTGATTTACCAAGAAACCATGGCGGCTTTCCCTAAGGGTTGGACCGTGAATCGTGCGGGAAATGTATGGACCTACGGAAGCCCTTCTTCAATGTTTGATCCGAAGGGTTTTAGGGTGGTTGGCAACAATCTTATGGGGTCAGGCCTGTATCCAGAACCCATTGTAGGCAGCGATCAGTTGATTGCAAAAAAGTTTTCGACGGTGGGATTTACATCGGTGGATGTCACGTTCGATCGCTATTTGGGTGTGGCTTTCGATGACGTTGTCACCGTCCATGCATGCGATACGGCTGGTTGCGCTCTTCTGTGGCAGAATAACGGACTTCTCACAGACACGGCATGGCAACCCATCAGCTATACACTCCCCCCAGGGAAACTTGGACAAACCAACGTTCAAATCCGATTTGGCATTGGGCCTACGATAAAACCGAGCACCGGTTCAAACGCGAGTATTGGGTGGAACATTAAAAACTTCATCGTCACGGGCAAAAAGTAATCGGCGGATGGGGGCGGATGGTGACACCATCGGCGCGATCGCATAAATGACTTTCCCATGACAACACGTCGTACCCCGTTGTACGCGCTGCAAGCATCGCGCGGCGCCAAATTCGTTCCATTTGCCGGTTGGGAGCTTCCCGTTCAATTTTCAGGACTCGTGGCTGAGCACAAGGCTGTGCGCGAGGCTGCGGGATTGTTTGACGTTTCGCACATGGGTGAAGTGCGCATCAGCGGTCCTGATGCATTGCCTGCTGTAGAAATGCTTGTCACCAATGAAGTGGCACGCTTAGAAGACGGCAAGGCATTGTACACCGTGATGTGTGTTGGCAACGGTGGCATCGTTGACGATTTGATCATCTATCGTGAAAGCGCCCACAGTTATTTCTTGTGCATCAATGCCGGACGGCGCGAAGCCGACGTCGCCCACATGGCAGCCATATGCAAAAAATATGATGTCACCTTTGAAGATCTCTCTGAGAACTATGCGCAACTTGCACTTCAAGGCCCCAAAGCGAAAGCGATTTTGCAGAAATTGACCGAAGATGCTGCCTTGGCTGATCTTGGTGCGTTTTCCTGGAAAGACGGAACCGTTGCGGGCATTCATGTACGTGTGGCGCAAACCGGCTACACCGGTGAACATGGCTATGAATTGTATGTGGCACCTGCCCAAGCGTCGGCTTTGTGGCAGGCGATTGTCGATGCAGGCGTACCCTACGGTTTGCTCGAATGTGGTCTTGGCGCACGCGATACGCTTCGGCTTGAAGTGAAATATCCGCTGTATGGCAACGATATTGATCTCGAACACAACGCCTATGAAGCGGGTTTGGGCTGGGTGGTCAAACTGAATAAAAAGCATGATTTTATTGGCAAAGAAGCACTTGTTGCCATCAAGGCGGCGGGGCCTGCACGCAAATGGGTGGGCATTGAAATGCTCGAAAAAAGTGGTGCACCACGCCACGGCTATGCCATTTACGACGGCGACCGCGAAGTGGGTGTGGTTACAAGCGGAACCCACAGCCCATCGCTTGGCAAACCCATCGCAGTTGGCTATGTCCCTTCGGAGATGGCTGCGGTTGGAACGCCGTTGTTCATCGATATTCGCGGAAAACGTGTCGCTGCACACATTGTTAAAACGCCTTTTTACGTACGAGGTGAATCATGAGCCTTCCCCAAGATCTGAAATACAGCAAAGAACACGAATGGGTGCGCATGGCCGGCGACGTGGCCACCATTGGTATTACCGATCATGCCCAAGATGCGCTTGGGGATGTGGTGTTTGTGGAATTGCCCGAAGTGGGTTCGCATGTGGTAGCAGGGGCGTCGTGCGGTAGCATCGAATCGGTGAAAGCCGTGTCCGACTTGTACGCGCCAGTGAGCGGCGAAGTGCTTGAAGTGAACGATACACTCACCGATTCGCCCGAAACGCTGAACAGCGATCCCTACAAAGCAGGCTGGATCCTCAAAGTGCGTTTGGCGAACAAAGCCGATCTTGATGCGCTTCTTGACGCAGCAGGGTACCAAGCTCATTTGGGTTAAATTCACGCAGGCGTGGCAATGGCATCTTGATGCAACGCTTCAACCATCTTCCAAAGATTCTCATTTTCAGGTTTGCTGAGATAGCCGCACCATGCCTGGTTGAATATCTCTTTTGTGACCACCAAAACGCCTCGTTCCATGGCGAGATCCATGGCGGCACGGGGAATATCCACCAGAAGTTGTCGTGTGATCATGAATTGGTGTGAGGCACAAAGTTTGCTGACAAAACTTGTGATGGCTTGATTGTCAAATGACATTTCGGGACCGGGTGTATTGATCACCACCATGGCGAGCAGCAGGGCGATATGGGTATGAATGTGCTGGGGATTGTCGTGTTTGTATTCCAAATGTGTAGGCAACGCGACGCCTCTAAACGTACGCATATCGCGGATACTCGGGGCCACTTTGCTTCCGTCATTGGTGGATGCAATCAAGACGCTGCACCATGGGATCGGATTTTCGATGTCGTGATGGCGCGCGGGTCGATAGGCACGCGCCTGAAATGTTTTTGCGATATCATCTTGCATTTCTTGTGAAACTTCATCGAAATTCTCAAAAAATACACCACCCCCATTGCTGTCTTGGGCAAGGCTTATGCCTGAGACGTTTCGTGTGAATTGGGATTGGGGAGGCTTGGCTTTGTTGGGTTTGTGAACGCCATAAAAGTCTGCAAGCATGAGTCCGCCATCAATGGTTGCTGAGACCCATGGGCCGGGTGATTTGAGCCTATGGGGACGGGCGTTGAAGATCTCCAAGTTGGCTTGATGCTTGAGCCTGTAGTAGCCCCAGGTTGCAGCGCCGGCCAGTGCAGCGACGCTTGTGGTAAAGACGCTGCCCTCTGCCACGTAGGCTTGCTTTTCATGCACAGAGGCTTCGGCCCAGTAAGGGGGACGCGTGGCCAGACTGTGATCGTTGAACGTCGAATAATCTGTGATTTCACCGATGATACTTGAAAGGGTACTTCCGATAGCAAGGGTGCCCGTGATCCCTGTGGCAACCATCCCTACGGCGCTCATGGGATTTTGCCACACCCAATCTTGCAAGCCTTTTAATCCCTCGCGTGTTTTAGGCTCTGTGGTTCTTATTTCAGCACGGATCGATCGGGTTTGGGTTGGCCAGAGATACACGCCAGGGCAGGTCACTCCGAGTGTTTCAAGCCGTTGTGCGATGTCACGATCGATGGATGTGCCCACCGTGGATTTTCCGACGCCGTATGTGGCGATGGGTGCCGTCGTGTTGGATGGATTGGATCTTAGATTATCGTCTTCAAGACACAAAAACAGGCTTGGCGGTGTTTCATAGGTGAGATCGCCAGATGCAATGGCTTTGGCGTAGCGGGCAAAGCGTTCTGTAAAAAGACGTATGGGCGTACTTAATTGGTGAAGCGCATCCGTACGACCAAGCAAATGCAAATAAGGCGATTGTTTCTCGATCTCTTTGACATCGGGAACAATACTTTTAAGATTATCAAAGAGTGTGGTGTCGTTGGGGCGGCCTGGATGCTCTAAGAGAATGTGGAGGCCATGGGTTCGATCAAATAGTTTATACAGTTCTGTTTTGGCTTTGTGATCGCGGGCATCGCTGTCGTTCTCGTTGTCGGCTTGGTCTGTGCCGTAGGGCCCAGGCGGTATGTTTTGAAGAGGGCTTCGAAAATCCGTGGTGTCGTATGTTTGGATATTTTTGTTTTGGACGTGCGTTGTTCGGGACTCTTCTGCATGAAGTGCAGCGAATTGACTGATTTCAATCGCTATTTTGTGGGTGTTCCATATCCTATCAAGCGCTTCTGGGGTTTTTTGACCCTCAAGATCATCCAAGACACGCAGCGTTGACGTGTCAATAAAATATCGGTGTTCGTCAATTCTAATTTTTTCGAACCAGGCAAGGATGAGCGTATGGGGCAAATCGCTTTGGGAACCATGGGCACGCAACTGTTCATTGATGCTGTTGCATGCGCGAATTCGTTGATTTTCAACCTGAAGATCCAAGGTTGGGATAGGAAGGTAATGGATCTGACATCGTCCGCTTTGTGCTTCGCGTGGGGTGAGTTTTGCGTTGCCTTGCGCATCAACGTGCACGCTTCGGATCAAAAACGGATGGTGCGGTTTCATGCCGTCAGGGGTTGAAAGTTTGCCGCTGGTGGAGAGTGTATCCACTTTGGCTCTTTCGTCCGCGGACATGCTCTTCGGAAGTACCACGCCGACTGCGCTGAGGGCTTCTTTGGGATTGCGCATGTGCACGGCCGCTGAACGTGCATCAAGCGGATCTTCGGTGGAAGGAACCAATGAACCGGCATCGTCTTTGCGTGCATCGTGAATTTGAATTCCAGGTTCACGAATGATGCGTTCCAGGCGATCCAGAGGGCTTTGGATCATCTGTTGCTGGATCATTTCTGCGGCGGTGCGCATGGAATTCATGTTGAGCATCAGCATGAAGATCAAAGATTCAAAGGGGGGACCGTGGCGCAGTGTGCTTGACACACGCTCGGTGTACGAGAGTTCAAAGGCTTCGTGCGCGGCGTCGGTTGTGGCCACGCTGCTTGGGTAAAATGGATGCGTGATCACCGCCATGAGCATGGTGCCCAACACGGATTGTGAAAGCGCTACGATTTTATCAGGCAGTATTTTTTGTGTGCGGACGGCTTTTTCAAGATCAGCTTTCAACGCGTCTGTTTCTTCGCATGTGAGTGCGCGTGTTTTTCCTGTGCGCCCAAGTGCCATGCCTAGCAATTCACGATCAAGTCCTCGTGTAACAATCGCATTGCGTAAGTGTGCCATGGCGCAGTCGATCAACACATCGGCTTGCGATCCTGCTGATCCTGCGATCACCCATATATCGAGTTTTGTGGCTTGCGTTTTTCCTGTTTTGAGCCACGTTTCAAGGCCATCGACGAACCGTTCCACGCGCGTGGCAAGATTGCGCGAAAAATCATCCAAGCCGACCACGGGGCCGTAGTGCGCATCCACCGCATTGTTAACGCGTGTAATGAACGACGCGCGCAGGGCTTGCATCTCGATCACGCAATCGGAGGGGGGGACTGGCGAAGGGCGTTTTGAGCTGGCCTGCAAATGGGATGATGTGAAACGTTTATCGTCGTCATGTTCTGTTCGCCAGTCGAACGCGTCGGCTGTTGGCGTGCTTTTTACCTGTACGGGTGTGCACGGTTCACTATCGAATTCTGTGGATGCTTGGCGTGATATGATATCTTCCCCAGCCAGGGGGCGGTATTCAAAGGCGCTCATGGGCCTAGGCTACAAACATTATGCGTGATTTTCGGGGTCCAAACGATTGTCTGCGATGAATATTTATTATACGCGACCCCCTACAGATCTTTTTCTTACATCTACTTTGCGTTTGTACTCTTCCGGACAATGCTCGTCATATGCAGCACGCAGCGCATCGCCGTATTCTTGCACGTATTGCGCCTGACGCGCCTCCATGTCTTTCGTAAAATGCGCACGAAGTCCCATGCGCAATCGCGTGAGGTATGGCACTTCGTCAGATTTTTCTGGCGCACGGGTGAGGTTCTCAACTTGTTTGACGAGTGCTTCAGGGCTTGTACAGTGCCATTCGGGATGCCCCACTTCAGCACAAAGCGAGGCGCCTATATGCGCAGCGTGCCGACCCCGATCTTCGTCAGGACGATGGTAAGAAAGCACGGGTAAGCCCATAAACAAGGCATCGCCTTCGGTGGTTGTGTCGGCATAGGGAACAGGCGAAAGGACGATATCTGTGATGTTGAATCGTTTGAGGTAGGTGGGCAGGTCGGGTGCAAATTCATGAAAGGAGAGATGCTTTTCAACATCTTTGCTGGGCCATCCGAGCTCCTCGGCAAACATTTTGATGACATAATTTTTGTATTCGTCAGCACCGTTTTGAGGCAAACGCATTCGCAGAATGCCCATTTGACGTCCTTCTTGTCCGTCAAATCGCTTAAAGAGAGGGGCCCACGCGTGCACACAGGCACGGGTCATCTTCTCGGGTTTCCCCATAAAACCAAAATGGATCTTCCCTTTGTATTTTTCGACACCTGAAAACATGGGTGGCTGTTTGAGTGCGGTGATGCTTGGATCTAATTTCCATGGACTGTATGCCCAGCCGCCATGTTCGAGCCGAATCAATCTTTCGGTGTTGAGCGCATCGGCACCTTCGGCAGAGGGATCGGCACGTTCGTCGGTGATGCGCAAGACGACGTCGTGTCCAGGATGGGCGCGCAACCCGGAACTGTGGGCACTTCCAAGGCCCGAAACCAACACTGGCGCGGGTCTGTCGGTGAGTCCTGTGGTTTTCACATCGGGCATATGAGGATCCAGGTGGATCACAATATCGGCTTGGACATCCCTACGCAGGTATTGCTGCATTTCTGCGCGACTTAGTTTGGAGAGATCTTTGTGTGGAAGTGAGGGCGCAAGAAGATGTCCAGGTTCAGGATAATAATCGTCTCCAACACACAACGACGTGACGCCAAGGCTCAATTGCATATCACCGCGTTGATTTAAGCCATCAAGGAGAGGGGTGAGAAAACGGGGTAGGACGCCATCGCCATTGGCACCGACCAAGACAACAACACGCAGGGGGCCCGGCGTACGGTCTTTTGCCATTGCGACAGAAGCCACTTTTTCCGTGAGGCGCGGCATGGATGCAACGCTTGCTTCGACAATGCCTGCCACCTGAGGGGCTGAAAGTGCATCGGTATAGAGTACCCCTGATGCCAGCACCGACAGCGCTTCGGTGAGTTGCACGCTATCAGCTGCCGGATGTCTTGCCTCGGATGCGGCGCTTTTGGCACCCATCCATGCAGCTACAACACACCCCCAATTGGAACCGTAGCTCATCTCTCCGCCGATGGCAGAATACCAGAAATGCGATGCGCTCGTTTTTCCCCACAGGTCCTCCTGCAATGGGATCTGTTTGATGACAGCAGGGGGTAGGGGCGGCTTTCCTTCTTTTGCGCGCATTTCAAGGACTTCAGCCCGCAACCCATCGGCCCTGTGTACGAACACACTGTAGAAAGGATTGATCTGCGCAAGATCTTCGGCGTAGGCCAACATCGCGGTACGAGTATTGGCAGTGGATCCTGCCCAATTTGGAACCGCACCGAACCTGTGGGCATGCTCAGAACATTTTTTTGCGCGCGATGCATCCAACGCCACTTTAGGGCATGAAAGCGTTAGTGCATCCCATTCTTTGGATTTCAATTCAGGAACCCGTGTGGCGGGCCCATCCGTCTTGCTGTCTTCTGGATGTGCCAATGCTTCATGCAACGCATGACCGCTGAAGCGATCCTGTGTGCCATAGGCTTCGGCAGCGCGAACAACCCAGTCCAAGAGTTCGACGTCTCGGGTCGCACAAGCTGTCGCGATACCACGGGATACCGTTTCGGCGGTTCGTGGATCGGGCCAGGACCGTTCGTTCACTCGCAAGAGGAGGGCGTTGGCACGTGTGATAAGACTTGAATCACGGGTGGGGGGAGGTGCAGAAGCCATCCCGAAATACTACAGCGATTTTTAATAAAATCTCGAATTAATTGATCAGCGTTTCATTGGGGGTAATTTACGACTTCGCTTCCCACGTGAACTTTTTCGTATGCCGTTGTAAATCCCAAGGCACTTCAAACAGATAAGGATAATTGTATGCGTTGAATGCCATGGGATAGCACAACGTGGGCAGGGACGATGCACCGGCGGCATCGGTGTTGGGTTCGATCGTCAATGTTCCTTGCGTATTTTTTCCCCACACGACCAACCAAGTGCTTGGGGTGCCGGTGGATTTACTCATCATCCCCCATTTTAAATCGGTAGGCGTTTGAGGAAACAATGAACCGTTCAGATTCACAGGACGCACACCGCATTCTAACCAAGAGTCGGGATCGCTGGCAGGCGTCCCATACGGCATTTGCTGCAACATGCCCAGCACCACATGGGTCATTTCAGCGGCATGCCATCCCAAAGACACCATGCACATCATGGTATCCATCAACAGCCGAACATGGCCCGTCCAGGCATGTTGCCAAGGAAACGCCATGGCCACCCCCGCCATCTCTTCGCGGGAAGGTTTGCGCTTTTGCATGGTATCCAACACCTGGTGGCAAAACATAACCGTTCGTTCTTCAGCGCCGTCCACCGCTTTGAGGCTCCGCAAAAAAACAACCAAGGCTGGAATCGACAAGGTGTTGGCAATCACCTCGCGTTGTTCGACGCTCCATTGTTGAATCGCTTCCACCGCGATTTTTCGACATAATTTCATCAAAATGTAAGATTTGGCTTCAAGCGTGGCCACCCGTTCAAACCATGCGATCAACCATTGGGGTCGTTCAGGATGAGGATCTTGAAAACGTGCCATCATTTTATCAAGGAAAGGTTCATAAAGGTCAGCGTGGATTTTCAATGCATGGGTCAAGTGTATCATGCCTATCAAGGCATCCATATCCTGGAGATAAGCCTTGCGCTCATGCCAGGTGGAAGGGTCAAGCCAGGTTTCTTGGACGCAATCAGAAACCAAGCAATCGGTGAACAACACCAGACCCGGTGCTTCTTCTGGCGAGATTGCAATGTGGGGATCGCCAAAACACGATCGATCGCCAAAAATGTGTTTGGCCATTTGATCCGAAATAGTGGCCTTGATGGGATACGATTGTTGCTCTTCTCCCACAAATTGGATCACCGCGTGTTTGGGATCAGTGCGATAGGTTGTGATCGTGGAGAGAGACCAGGTCGCATCATCAGCGTATGCTTGGCTTCTCCATCTAAGAGGCCCTGTGAAGCTACTCGTGATGTTCAAACACCACGCTTTGAGCGCCGGTTCCACCGCCATTTCGGACAAGCATTGCCCCACCAAATGGTAGTCTATTCCATCGGAAGAAGTACGGATCACATCCAGCAACGCATGAAATGCCATCGACGGATGTTGGGTGACCTGAAAAGGATTGAACGGTTCCAACAAACCGCTCACGGTGGCCAGCGATGCTCCCTGACCACGCTGGCCTCGGATCACACTGTGCGCATAGGGAACGGTCTCTTCTGCAGGCACCTGCAAGGCTTGAAAATAGGCGGGGCTCGCAAATGACCAGGACACGGACTGATTGGACCAACGGGTGGTCGGTTTTACATCGGCGTTGCGGTACAGCAAAGAAAAGAAAGACACCAAAAATTCATAGGGCATCTCAGGCGTTGGTGTGTATTGACGGTACCCATAAAAAGGCGTGTTATTCCAGCGTCCATTTCCCATGCTTGCATGCGGTGGGGGCATCTCCGAAAGCGGTATGCTCAACGTATAGCACCCGTAGGCCACTTCCACCGGTTGAAGGGGATCTAAAGCTTTTTGATCACCAAAAATAAGGGCAGCACGAATGCCATATTCTGCTTGGGTATTGCAGGTGATGGTTTGCGATTTCCCAAAGCGGGTCAACGCACGCACATATTCCGAAGGAGAATCGAGAAGCTGTTGGGTGGGCACCTTGCCTTGTCGCCACACCTGTCCTTGGGCATCTTGTAAAATAACGTGGGTCGTGGAGGGCTTTATTTTCAGACAGCTCATGATCTTTCTCTTTGAGGGAAAACCATTGAGCGTCAAGTGGGCGTGCTTGTAAAAGAGATCCGTCATTGCGAGCCCGCGCCTCGCGGGCGAAGCAACCCAGGCTTTATCCTGTATACTTGTGTCTTTGCGCCAGCAGAAAGTAAAAGAAACCATTAAGAGGCTGGTTTGCTTCGCCTACGAGGCGTGGGCTCGCAATGACGAATTTTCTTTTAGCCTGTAAAGGAGTAGATGCGTTCTTAGGACGGTGGGTTCCCCTCAAGCTCTTCAATCCCAATGCTCTGCGAGGGTTTAAGCTTAAAAAGTTGATAGGTATTTTTGCGAGGTGCATCGTAGTAACGAATGCCTTTGTACTCGCTCTGCCAGCGCTGCTCCCAAGGATCCAAGTGGGTGCCTTCAGGCGACCATACCGCATCGATGTGATGCCATACGCCCATTTCGGTGACCACGCGAAATCGCCAGCCGTTGGCGGTTTTGAATTCAGGACGACCGCCTTCAAGCTCGGAAGGATCGGACAACAATTTCACCGACACCGTGCCGGCCTCAACATCGCGCATTTCGGCGAGAAATTCGTTTTCATCAACCATCGCGGGCTGTGTGGGTGCGGTATCCATAAAAAATCTCCGTGGTTTTCTGCCTTAAGTAAGTGCGGCGAGTAACTGTTTCGCAGCGTCTGGACCGGAAGTTTCCCATGCGGTCAAAAATGCTGTGCCCACCACCGCGATTTCGGCGCGTCCTTTGAGAAACGCCACATCGTCGGAGGAAGAGATACCAAAGCCTATGGCCAGGGGCAACGACGTGGCGTGTCGGTAACGGTCAATGCAGGTGGCGACGCCTGTATCAAAGGCTGTTTTTGCGCCCGTGACACCGCGCCTGGCGACACCATACACAAAGCCAGAGGCTTTGGTGCCAAGCGTGTGTAAGCGTTCATCGGTGTTGGTGGGGGTCATCAACATGATGACGCAAAGGCCATGGGCTTTTGCGGCCGCCAGGAGTTGTGTGTCTTCTTCGGGGGGATGATCGGGGATGATCAGCGCGCGTCCGCCACACGCCGCGATTTTTTGGCAAAACGCATCTTCACCATATTGGATCACGGTGTTGGTGTAACCCATCATCACCGGCATGAATGAAAATTTGGATGATGCCCATGCCATGAGTTCAAAACAGTCGGCAACCCGCGTTCCTGCATCCAACGCTTTTTGATTGGCGCGGGTAAACACCGGACCATCGGCCGAGGGCTCGCTGAACGGAAATTGAAATTCAACCAAATCAACGCCCGCGTCGTGCATAATCTGAAGCATTTGACGGTTGTCGTCTAAACTTGGATAACCGCAAATGAGATGGCTCATCACCAACACGGGTTTTTTCTTGAGACGTTCGCGAATATGCTGCTCTAAATTCATCGTTTTTTCTTATACCGTTCGGCTGTTTCAGTAATAAAATCTTCCCATGCAGGATCGTGCAATGCATCGGCGATGGTGAAAATATCTTTGTCACCGCGTCCTGAGAGGCTCACCAAAAGGCGTGCGCTTGTGGGCAAGGTGGGTGCCAAGCGATAGGCGGCTGCCAAGGCGTGTGAACTCTCCAACGCGGGAATAATACCTTCGCGCTGAATGGTTTTTTTGAGTGCTGCAATGACCTCAACATCGGTAGGCGCTTCTGACTGAAGGCGACCGATGTCTGAGAGATAACTTAAAATAGGACTTACGCCGACGTAATCCAACCCTGCGGCCACCGAATGGGTGTCGCGCATTTGGCCGTCTTCGTCTTGTAAAAAATACGTGCGATAGCCGTGGGCGATGCCTTCTGTACCGCGATGTTGCGCGAGACGTGCCGCGTGCGCGTGACCTTCAAGGCCGCGTCCACCCGCTTCAGCACCGATGATTTTGCATGCATCGCAATCAAGAAATCCTTGGAACAAGCCCATGGCGTTGCTGCCGCCGCCCACGCATGCGATCACCGCAGTGGGCTGTTCGCCAGGAAACATGGTTTCCCATTGTTTGCGCGCTTCTTTGCCGATGATGCTTTGAAAATACGACACCATTTGCGGATAAGGATGGGGACCACACGCTGTACCAAGCACATAATGGCTGTGATCCATGCTGCCCACCCAGTCGCGCATGGCGGCGTTGATGGCGTCTTTGAGCGTGCGCGTGCCGTCTTCAACGGTGATGACTTCGGCGCCCAATTGTTGCATCCAAAAAACATTGGGACGTTGTCTGCGGACATCATCAGCGCCCATATAAATGGTGCACTTGAACCCCATGCGTGCAGCCATGGTGGCGCTGGCCACACCATGTTGCCCTGCGCCGGTTTCGGCGATCACACGGTTCTTGCCCATGCGTTGCATGAGAAGTCCTTGACCAAACACATTGTTCGCTTTGTGCGCTCCGGTTTGATTGAGATCTTCGCGTTTCAAATAAATCTGTGCACCGCCCAGATCACGGGAAATATTTTCCAGATGGGTGATGGGCGTGGGTCTGCATGAGTACGATCCCATCAGCGTTTCATAGGCATGCCAAAATTCGGGATCGCGACGTGCTTGGTCAAACGCGCTTTTAAGTTCTTCAATCGTGGTGTGCAAAATTTCGGGAATGTACGCGCCGCCGTAGCGACCATAATAACCGTTTTTCTCAATGGCAAAAATATCCCACATAGCCCATCCTGCGTGAATCGATAGTTTATGCAAGGGATCATAGATGCGCAATGTTCCACCCCTTTTTGATTATATTTACCCTGGGGATCGTGCTTAATATTCCAAATGGATTCAGTAGCACTCAAGGGCTTGGTCAAATTCGCGACGTTCGACGAGTCATCGCAACCCAAGTCATGCATAACAAGCACTTCTTCATCGCCCCAGAGTCGCTTAGACACGCTTATCACGGGAACATCATTCACAGCGTCGGCCCAACTTGGTTTTACCCAGCCTCCTTCACCAAGTTCCCATGCTGCACAGCAATCTACGGGTATTTCAACGATCCCCAATTTTACCGTAGCACCCAGATCTGCTTCATTGGATCTTACCCGTTTAACGGCTCATGAGGCAGCTTTATGCTTGAAACACGTGGCAGGATCCGTTTTTTGGGAAACACCATTTTACGATGTTGGCAGGATCAAAAATATCATTTGCAATCGTGATGAGAGTGCCTCAGATCTTGTGTTATTTAAAGCGCTTTCTTTGGATGAAATGATACAGAACGCGGATTTTCAATCGGATCTGCGCAAGCATCATGTTGATGTATCGGACGAACAGCAGATCCTTACGGGCGCATTGGTCCATCGGAATTTTATAGAGAACATGGTCTGCGAAGATCCATGCCTTGCCATGAAATTGGCATCATTGGGCGCATGCAGCGGTTGGGCCGATCTTCGGGGGATCCTCCTTGGATCTGCGGCACGCGTTGCCCCTGAAGAGGATTCAGCTGCGTTTACCAGCACACATCGCCCTGATATTTCAGAAGCGACCCTTGCACATGCATTGTGCAAGGTGCCTGTGGATCATGTGATTGGCGTTATTGTGGGAGGCACATCACTGCCATGTCGATCGGATATACCCTATGATATTCACAACTATCGTTATCGCACACCTGCAGAAAAAAATGGTATGCGTCCGCCGATGCTTTCGATAGGGGACAGGTCCTATGCATGCACGGTGCTCACGGCCAATTCCGATGCAACCGCGCATCCAAACGCCATACAATCTTCTCTCGCAGGAACGCCGGCCAACAGCGTTGACTTTATGGTTTTCGAGTATATCCCTGCTGATGTGTGGATAAATCCTCGCCTGCCAGGCGAGGTTTCCAGCGAAAAACCAACACTGGGAGACGATTGGGCGGTTTGCAATGGGGGCCCTTTGTGCCTTGAAGATGCGCGTGATGCGCTTAAGCCGGGCGGGCGTTTGTTACTGGTAGGGATCATTGGTTCCCAAAATTTTCGGGGCAATTCATTTCATTGGATGCTTGAAGCACAGATCGAGACGCTTGGCATGCATATCGACTGCGTCAATGGATCATTGGCGCAAAATGCCCCCCAAGAGAGTCGGCTCTCCAAGGCAGCGGTACTCGAAAATGTCGAAGGACTTTTTTCTGCGCAGCACTTAATGAAAAATCATTTCATGGTGATTCTTGTTAAACCGGCTCAAACAACGCAGTGAGCGTCAATGCGCAATGATCGCTGATGGAGCGTACATTCTTGGGTTCGGGTTCACCGGGTTTTGGTGTCACTTTGGGCGCACAACCTGGGATCAGTGTTTTACCGATAACGGTTGAGAGCTTGAGTCCTTCAGGATGGATCACGTAAGCACCATCAAGCACGCCTTCACCTGGAAAACTTTCTCGGATTTGTGATGGGGGCATACCGATACATCGCCCCTCGGCAAAAGAGGGGTTTCGCACGAGAGATTTGTAACGATTGTTATCCCCATTAAAAGCGCCGGCGAGCATGACCCAGTCGGTGGGATGATCTTTGGCCAATCTGTCTACTTCGGCACGAAATTCGGCTTCTTGGAGATTTCGGATCCCCGTGTGAAATGATTCCAAGTGGGTATTCACAACCCACAGGGTGTGATTGTTATTGACCTCTTTGCTTTGCAATTCAACAATTTGCAGACCATCGGTACGCGCCATGCCGCTGGCGGCATTTTTCATTTTTGTAAAGTCACCCTCACATTCATCCGTAGGGTCAACGATGCCCATGGCGACCCCAGCCGCATGAAGAGCGCTCCCGACCCCACGCTGCGCATTGTATTGGCGAAACTCTGTGTTGCTGAGGCTGTACGCATCTTGATCGAATGCCACGGCGAGTCCAGTCCAACTCAGTTTGCCTGTGGTCAAGCTATCCACCCAATTGCCGAACCAACTGCGTTCTGCGCGGGCTTGCTTGCGTGCTTCGGTTTCTGTCCAAGGTGTGTCTGATTTTTTCCCCGGTCGCCCCCAACCATGAAAGAACATAGTGAAATCACCGGGTTTGCCTTCGCCTGCACAGTAAGATCCTGTGACACCATAATCCGCGCGCGCGAACGCCTGGACATTGGCTTGCGATGTTTCTTGGGTGCAGACAATAGGTGCGCCACCCTCCCTGCAAATCTGTGCGATGATCGTGCTTTGGTATTCTTCGTTGTCGTCGTTGGGATTGTCGTTGGCCATTCTTGCGGCAGAAGGATCCTGCGTATTGACGCTTATGGCACGGACTTCGAACTGCTTGGGTTTCTTGTCGACGGCCGCAAACAATGGATTGATGCAATGTTTTGGGTCGAGCATGTATTGATCGGCGGGTTTGACCTGGGGATCGGCGGGGGATGGCGTTTCTTGGGCTGAGACGGGTGGCTTGGTTGCAATAAAGGGTTTGAACCAACCAGCGAGACTGACCATGGGCTATCACTCCACGCAGCATCTGTTGGCTGCGAACGGCGCTCGGGTGATGTGTGTCTTTATCGGTGTATGTGGTTATTTGTTTTGTCTTTGTGTCGTATAATTCGCACGTTGGTAAAAAATGCCGTTCCTGCGGGCGTTTTGAGAAATCGTGCTAGTGTCGAGATGTGGTTGTTGCAGACGCGTTTCAAGAAGCTCTTTTGCGTGTGATGGAACAAAAAACGCATTGGGCCTGGCCTGGGTTTACCCAAGGGTTGGTTCCCAAATCCTTACTGCATATTCACTTAGAACAGGAGTACGCGACGTATGTGCGTGACTTTCCTGTTTTGGTGGCCCGTGCCTATGTGCAGTGTCCGCATCCCGAAGTTCGGCGTGACCTCGCAGAAAATATTTACGAAGAAGAAACCGGCGGCATGGTGGCGGGGCGTCCTCATCCCGAATTGTTCATGGAATACCCGCGAGGTTTGGGGATGGATCTGCGGCGTTTTCAGAATATTCCATTGATGCCGGCGGCTCAGGCGTATCGTGATGCCATCGACAATGCGACGTTGCATCATGGATGGGAGTCGGCCGCTGCAGTGTCGACGATTTTTATTGAAGGCACCAGCAATGAGCGCGCCGAACTCGAAGGGACTGCGCGAAAAAATCCGCCGCCGTTGTCGGAGCATCCGTTGGTTAAACATTACGGCTTGAGCGAATCGCACTTGGCATTGACCAAGGCCCATCGAAGTGTGGAAGGCGATCATCGTTTGGCCGCATGGCGATCGCTTTTAGGTTATGCCCATCCCCAATGTTATTCGCTCGTGATTGACCACATGAAGCGTGTGTTGTCGGCGTGGCTTGCGTATCGTGATGAGGTGGCGCACGCCTGTGGTCTTGTGCAAGGCGCCAATGGCCGACCCGTGGTGGCGGCGTAATCTTTGGTACCCGCAAAACAAAATTTCGTTTTTCTCTATTCGTCATTCCTGCTGTAGGGCAGGCCTATTTTTTTTGCTGTTGAGCAATATGCCATTATTCTATTGGGGTGAATAAAAAACTTCTGATTTGCCTTGTTTCTATTCTAAGCCATGGTTGTGGTAGTTCTACATCACCCGCTGATCCCTGTACTGATGGTGATGATCAGACATTGTGTGACGGCAAAAATAACTCTGATGAGACGGTTTGTGGTGATGGCGTGAAGGCCGGAACCGAAGCATGTGACGATGGGGACACTGACGGTGGTGATGGTTGCAGTGGCATCTGCGAAATTGAAAACGGTTGGAGCTGCAGTGCCGGGCAGAGTTGTGTGACCACGTGTGGCGATGGCGTGAAGGTCGGAACCGAAGCATGTGACGATGGCGACACTGACGGTGGGGATGGTTGCAGTGGCATCTGCGAAATTGAAAACGGTTGGAGCTGTGATGGCCAACAGGGCTGTGTCATCATATCATGTGCAGGCAATCCATGCCAAAATGGAACATGCGATAATGGTGCTTCTTCTTCGGGTTATACATGCACGTGTGAGGATGGATGGATCGGTGCTCAGTGCGATGTCTATCTGATGATCCAAGCAAATTATTCTGCGATGTGTTTGATCAAAAACGGTAAGCTTGCATGTGGGTCTTCTTCCTCCGATCTAAGCTCGATTGGAACTTCGGTCACCTGGCGTTCGATCACGATCGGGTACAATCATTATTGTGGAATTGATAATGATAATAGTCTCTATTGTTGGGGAAGTAATACGTATGGGCAGCTTGGCGTTGCTGATACTTATGACAGACAAGAGCCAACCAAAGTATCGGACGAATGGCGTATGGTTTCTTTGGGGAGTGCGTATAGCTGCGGGATCAAGGCCGATGGTAAATTATTCTGTTGGGGAGACGGTTCATCGGGACAGACTGGTATTGAGGATGAGGGGGGAGGGGCTCTCTCTTCATCAACACCACTGCAGGTTGGCGCAGCTTCTGATTGGACCGCAATCTCCGCGGGAGAAAGTCATGCTTGCGGGATCAGAGTCGATGGAACAAATAGAACTTTGTGGTGCTGGGGAAGTAATGGATCTGGGCAGCTTGGCCTTGGTTTTACTGCCACACCAATTATACGTCCACAGCAGGTCAATTATGAGGATTGGACCGCAATCTCCGCGGGGCGAGACCACACCTGCGGGATCAGGGAAAGTGGTACGTTGTATTGTTGGGGGAAACCTGACAACGGGAAGCTCGGTCTTGGCACAGCTCCTTTCGGCGATACTACAATGCCAGTTCAAGTAGGGAACGATGCTTGGCTTTTCGTGTCTGCAGGTGAGAATAGGACATGCGGCGTCAGGGATAATGGCAACTTGTATTGTTGGGGAGTTTCTTCCGTGATCCCCACCCAACTAAGCACAGCTGAAACGTGGCGCGCCGTATCGACGGCGACGGGTGGGGAAAATTCTTGCGGGATCAAAGATGCAACGCCCTATTGTTGGACTTCAAATTCATCTTCTGACCCCACGTCGGCTGTTGTGTTTCCTCCTTAGCTGGATCTATGGGAGGTTCGTGAACCGCCCATGTACTTAAAAACCCCTAATGCAGCTGCGCGATCATGACATGCGCGATCGAAAGATAAATAAACAAACCTGATGCATCCACGAGTGTGGTAATGAGCGGTCCTGATACGACGGTGGGATCAATGCCCATGCGTTGTGCCGCCAGTGGAATAAGAGCGCCCACGGTATTCGCCCAGATACACACGACGATGATGGTAATGGCCACGCAGGCAGCCAGATCGGTGCCGACACCCCAGAGCAGTGCCCGTCCAAACGCGATACAGGCGAGCATTACTCCAAGGAGAACACCCGCACCGACTTCCTTGCGAAGTACGCGAAGAAAATCACGAAGTCGCACTTCGCCGAGTGCAAGTGCCCGGATGATGGTTGAAACGGTTTGTGAGCCCGCGTTACCGCCGGTGCCTATCAGAAGCGGAATGAAAAACGACAGGGCGACGACTTTGGCAAGCTCATTCTCAAAGTACCGTAAAACGGTTCCCGTGGCCGTTTCTGCCACGAAGAGAAGTACGAGCCAGGTGATACGATTGCGCACAACACTGAGAAGTGAGGTTTGAAAATAGGGCAATCGTGCCGCTGCTTTTCCTGTGACAGCACCTTGGTTTAATATCCCAGCGCTGACTTTTTCGAGTGCGATATCGAGCAGATCGTCAACGCGTATTGCACCAACAAGTTGTCCGGTTTTGTCGATGACAGGAAGCGAGAGAAAGTCGTGGGCTTGCATGATCTCCGAAGCATCGTCGCGATGGGTTTCTTCATCAAGTGCGATGGGATTGTGGGTCATGATGGCGCTTACGCCAAGACTAGGTTCTGTGATGGCGATCAGGCGAAGCGGCACGACACCTACGAGCTTGCCATTTTCTGTGATGTAACAATTTTGTGCCACTTCGATCGTATGTTGTTCGGCACGCAATTGGGCGAGTGCTTCGCCAACCGTCGCGTTCTGATCGGCGCGCCATATTTGGGGTGTCATGAGCCTGGCGACGGCGTTCTTATCGTACGAACGGATCTGGTCTATTTTCGTTTTGTCATCGGGACTCAGGATCCCTTCGATGTGCCCACGTGCTGCAGGCTGCATGGCATCAAAAACTGCGACCTGTTGATCGGTTGGCAGGAGGGCAAAAACGCGTGCGGCAAGCACTGCGTTGCATTCGGCCAGGATGTTGGCCGCAACCGCGGGATGTGCAGCGCGCAGCATCGCGGCAGCATGTCGATCGTTGCATGCTTCCAACAGTCGGCATCCTTCTTGGACGCTTCTGCGTGAAAGATCGCGACCGAGATCGGCAGGTCGAACCTTTTGAACCGCTTCTTTGAGACGCATGAGATCGGCACGAAGTGCTGCATCAATGACCGATAAATCAGGGACAGGGACAGCGCTTCGAACGACTTTTTCTGGATTGGATCCTGACATCTACATCTCCATTTCGTATTTTCTTATTCACCTCTCCCGCTTGCGGGGGAGG
>SYDY01000036.1 GCA_005801425.1 Bdellovibrionales bacterium
GGCCCGGTGCTTTGTGTGGTGCGTGTCAAATCACTTGATGACGCGATTGCATGTGTGAACAGCCATCCCTATGGCAATGGGACGTCGATTTTTACGCAGAGTGGCCATGCTGCACGGGAATACACCACCCGTGTGCAGGTGGGCATGCATGGCGTGAATGTGCCTATTCCTGTGCCCATGGCGTTTCATAGCTTTGGCGGTGTGAAGCAATCAATTTTTGGAAGTCACGGCATGCACGGTGATGAAGGTGTTCACTTTTACACCCAACTTCGTACGATCACGGCACGGTGGCCTAAAACAAGTTTAGGTGCTGATTTTCATATGCCGATCATGGGGTGATATTCTACTCCCCATCAATTTTGATTTACTCCCAAATCACCGGCAGAATGGTTTCGGACTCGTCACCGATGTTCCCAGATTTGCCGTTACCGAGTTGATTGTTGTTGTTGAGGCCCCAGCATTTTACCGCATTCGTCGATGCATAGGGCGCACATGTATGAGAATTCCCCGCCGTAAGCGACTGAGGCCCAAAATTAGTCGTGGTTCCTAGCAACGTGTTCGTAGGCGTCGCCGTTGACGTTGTATTGCCCGTGCCAAGGCGACCACTTCCACCATTGCCCCAACAGTGCACTTGGATGAGATATGAAAAAGGCGACACATTCATGGGCCCGAAAAGGGAAGCACAGCTATGTGTTGCCCCAACCGCAATGGCCGAAGTTTGGGTCCAGAACGTACCAGAAATCGATAGGCTAAGTGGAGAAACCGCGGAAGGATCGGAAACATCCGACCCAGAACCCGCTTGACCGTCGTCGCTATCGCCCCAACATTTAACACCGCCCGTGTTGAGGATCACACAGGTGGTACTACCGCCCGCCGCAATGGCGGTCGCGGTGAGCCCGCCTCCCAAATTCACATCGGTGCTATTGGGCAAGGAATACCCGGTGGGGATGGGTGGCATCCCCAGCTGAGCGTCATCGTTGGCACCCCAACACCTCACAATACCTGCACTTTCGCCACGGGTCAGGATCACGCAGACATGATTGTCCCCGGTTGCAATGTCGGTGACTGTTTCAGTTTCCCCAAAGGGCAAGGCGGTCGAATCGGGAGAAGTCCTATTGGTCTGGTCATCGTATCCCAAAGGATAGTAAGTGCCGTTGAGTCCCCAGCATTTCACATCGCCGCCTGTTAAAAGTGCGCAGGTATGAGAGGCACCGGCCGCAACCTTGGTCGCAGTCACGCCCTCTCCCAAATTGATGGCAGTGCTTGAAGGCGCATGCAGCTCGGTGGTATTCCCCATGCCAAGCTGACCATACGAATTGGCTCCAAAACATTTCATCGCGCCGCTGGTAAGTAAAACGCATGTCCGCCCGTTGGTTGCGTACACTT
This sequence comes from Bdellovibrionales bacterium, assembly GCA_005801425.1. Lineage (GTDB taxonomy): Bacteria > Myxococcota > XYA12-FULL-58-9 > XYA12-FULL-58-9 > SYDY01 > SYDY01. Next base: position 1,387 of record SYDY01000036.1, read on the forward strand.
GATCAGGCGTTCCGCCGTTCATGTTCACCGCCGTCGCGATAGGGCCATCGAGGTCTGTCGTGTCGCCGTATCCCAATTGGCCATTGTCATTGTTACCCCAACACCGAAGGGTTGGCGTGCTGCCGTTCCAAATGGCACATGTATGATCGACCCCTGCCGATATCGAACGAATGGTCGACGTTTTACATGACGACGTGCAAGCATCCGAATTGGATGTATTGCCATCGTCGCATTGGTCGCTGCCGTTTGTCGTCCCATCGCCACACGTGGTCGTTCCTACGATCGACGTGTGGATCCACGGTTCGCCCGTAAAACCTGAGGATGTAAACGCGATGTTATTGTTGCACCCCATCCGATTCAACCGTGTTTCATTGGCACGGCTGTCGTTGATGTCATTTATGGCGTCAGAAAGCGTCGCAAAATTGCGTTGGCTGCCACCCGTGTCGTGGGGGATGCACAGATCCAGTGTGGGATTGGACGCGCTGTAATACGCCCAAATATATGTGAAAGGCGTTGCACCGCCCGCCACATTTTCCAGGATCAAGTAACTGTTGTAACCAGAACCATCGGGATCGTAATGGTCGCGGATCCAATGGCATTCTTGCTCGCCGGTGGCCACGTTGCTGGAGGTGTAGTGACTCATGATGATCTGGCCAGCCACCGTGGTGTCGTAAACGTCGTAGGCCGTCACGCCCGGCGCACCGGGGGTTTTCCAAAATTGACCCCAGTAACTTAAATGGCTTCCATCCCCGCTGCGGCCTGGCATGATATTCGTGCCACTCGACGGCATGCTGCCCACCCCATGGCCCCATCCCTCGCTGGGTTCGTCTACAGGCATTTCTTGGGCTGCAGGGATCTCACCGCTATGTACGGTATTCCCTGCACAGCCCCCGATCACAATACAACCCCAAAGACTTACCCACTTGTGGCTCATGGTTTTCTCCTGCAAATACCAAAGAATACGCCCAAAAATGTAAATAAGAAAAAAGATGTATTTTTCAGATGGGGAATTTGGCTCAATTCGCGCCTAGGTTGCCTGTTTTCTTTTTGATAAATCGTAGATGCGCATTCCTGCGTTGCGGAGTCGTGTGACGAGTGCGTTGCCGAGCGCAGAGATGGGTGTGAGAATGCCGCCTGGACCGTTTGTTTCTGAAAGACACACGGCGGTTTCGCTGAGCATCAAGGCTGTGCCGTTGTAGCCTGGATCACGATCCAAGGATACGTGTGCCTGACTCTTGCTTCCATCGGTGGCTGTACCATCAAATACCGCCACAAATTCACCATGGCGTTGTCTTTCTTGGCTTGGGCCTTCACCTGGTTTTGGCAACACATAGCGGGCGAGAAGCCGACGCGACAAACCGATACGCATGAAAACGGCGGCAAGGGAGAGACCTGCGGTCCCTAAGCCGGCGATGAATGCACCTTTTGCGCCTCGTCCTGTTTGAACGACCTCATCGTAGGTGAAGGCACGGCCATAGGGATAGTTAAGCAGTGCATTGGTTCGATGCACGATGCGGCTGTTGGTGGCATTCATGAAAAAGTACATTTCGAAATGACCGGTGTCGCGATTGTAGCGTGGTCGATAGATGTCGCTGGCGATTCTTGGGAGATCGTCATTGGGACAGAGCGCGTGAGGATCTGCCAGGAGGCGGCGAACGGTATTGTCATTGCTTTGTTCAGCCAGTTGTATGCCGCTCGCGATGGTACCGCCGCTTATACCGCCACGCAAACGTACAAGGCGCATATGCGCGTGCGCGAGCTGCTTGCCTTGTGCCACAAACTGCTGCGCGAGGACATAGCAGCCCACGTCGGATGGCACCGAATCAAAACCCGCACAATTGACGATGCGCGCGCCTGATTGCATGGCATCCTCGTGCATGGTGTCGATGAGGCTTCTGATCCACGGTATCTCGCCGGTGAGATCGCAATAGGCCGTACCATGTTTGACGCAGGCTCGTACAAGCTCGGTCCCATAAACGCCATAGGGCCCTACGGTGGTGCATACGACGCGCGTTCGTTGGGCCATGGTTTCCAGAGCAGGGGCATCAAAACTATCAACGACGAGCAGAGGTGTGGCGTCGGGGAGTTTGGCTTGAGAGCGAACGTCGGCCAGTTTGTCGGCATTGCGACCAGCGAGTGCCAGTTTTCGCTTGGGGTGATTTTCGGCAAGGTAGCGTGCAACCAACTGTCCCGTAAAGCCGGTTGCACCCATGAGAATGATATCGAATTCGCGCGCTTGCATTGGAATTGCACCTCCTACGGCAAGCTCTCCTGACTTTTTAGCACTTTGGGTTCGTTGTGGCGAGTTGCGCAGAACGTTGACTTTGAGTCGACATAAAAATTTTGGATCCCATATTTTGGGCTTATCCTTTCGAGCATGCACACCCCTCGCAGGTGGATGGTCTGGTTTTGTCTTATATTCGTAGGGTTGCAACCATCCTCTTCGCTTCGCGCCAATGGTGAACCATGCTATGCATCAGAGTCGTTTGCAGACAACGTCGTGAGTGGCAAATGCGATAGCCCTTCGGGGGAACTGCACATTCAGATCGGTGCGCTTAAACTTTTTGCCTGTGAAGATGACTCGTGCTTGTGTACTGCGTGCAATAGTTTTGATGATCCTGTCACCTGTCCCGAGTCGTGTTACAACAGTCCACCCTTTGTGACCGCAAATGCCCCGCCACATATGAATCACTATTGCATGATGCAACAAACCGAAGCGTCATGTATTCCACCGTGCAATTGGGGTGTGCCATCATGGGGAGGCGATCCCACGTGCAGTGAGCCTTCTTCACCCGATGATTGGGGAGTCGATGACCGAGGTTATACTCTCCCACAACTCAAACCAGGAATATCTGAATCTCGTGGGCTTGTGGGTTGGACATGGCGTGATGTGGATCCGGAATATCCCATCAAATTGAACAGCAACGCACTGCCTTTGCGTTGGATAGAAACGATGGGGCAATATGTTCCATGCGGCGTTGTTTTATCGCTGGCTGGTTCAGGCGGCAGTGGAACGCTCACGCAATCCCAAGGCGCTTTTTCTGTGGCGCTGAACAAACCTCTGTTGCTCATTGCATGCGATGTCAACAGCGGCGATTACAGCATCACGACATCGCACTCCCAATCTACCAATAGGGAGGGTGTCACCACCCACTACAGCAATCCTCCCGCATACACCTTCGGCAATACCACAGGGACATTGCACGAAGGCACGATGACTCTCTTTCGCAATGCGTGGGGCTTTGAATTTGAACTCGTCGATCCGCAGGACTTTGAACTCGCGGCACCATGGACCGAAAATATGAATGACAGCATCCTTGCAATTAAACGCGTGCACGCGCGCGAAAATGGTGTTGTGGTGCACACGGGATCATTGAAACTTGCCGACTGGTTTATCAATCACTTGGATGCAGCATTGGGGAACGCCGTCAACCCCATCTCCCTCGCAGGTGCGCAGTTTTCGCCTTTGGATAACAGTGGCACTGACAACACCGTGCCAGGGCTGTGCGCCAACGTGATTGCTGCATTGCCCAACACCATTGTACTGGGGGGCAACACGCATTTGCGATGGGAAAAGAGCGTTACAAGCACCGCATGGCTTGATGCGCACAGCGCAAGTGTGTGCAAAGCCACGGTGCCTGCGTTGGATCCTGTTGCGCGCCACCTGACCATCACCGGTGGAAACATCATCGACGAGGACAATACCGTGGTTGCAACACTCAACCATATGCGGCTGGATCTTGTCATGCAGTCGCTTGATATCGATATCAGCGAGGGTCAAATATTTTTAAATGATGAGGGCGCCTTGGAATACGATGCCGGTGCCAGCAATGCACCGGCCATCACCCTTAACGATAGCGGCAATACGGCATTGATCCCACGCAGTCTCAAAAATATCACCAATCTTCCGTCAAGCATCGGGCTTCCAAACTACAACCACGATGGCACCGATTGTATCCCCATCACATCGCTCACCAGCATCCGTTTGGGCGCAGTCACACTCACCGGCAATTTTACGGTGAACCTAAAAATTGGCGAACACATAGGATGTGCAGACGAATTGGAAGGCGATGGCCTTGTGATCACCGGGGGTGATGTGGTCGCCCATCAAACCCATCACAATACACCGTGGGTGTTGGGACGCATCAATACGTTGTTTCTTTCCAACACAGGCGATGCGCCGAAAGTCAGCGGCACATGGCAAGTGCCAGGCAATAGTTCGTATTCATTTTCATTGTGGCCCGGTGGACCCAGCATTATGCTACCCACGCAAGCCAATCAGTCGATCACCTTGGGTACGGTGCTGCAAAATACGGGGAGCTACGCCATCACGTACAGTGGTACGCTTAACGCGACGTTGCCCAATACAGTGCAAGGCGCACTGATTGGCGATATCGATAAATTGCGACTCGTAAGCAACAATGCAAGCCGCATTTCCTTTGCATGGAGTGTGGCCAGCGGAAGCATGGACGCATTGTGGCTTACCGCGGATGGTCCAAAAAGTCATGGCACGTTTGTGCACACGCCCTCCGCGTTGATACAGCACATTCCCGATTTTTCAGACAAAATCGATACGGGCGATGCGGTGCTCACTGCCGTAGGTCCCCGGGTTTCATGTGTTGATGTGGACATGGAGATGCCCTACGCGCGCGCAGGTCCATTGGGCATCGGCAACGATGATACAGCTTTGTTGACGATCCACCTTGGCGATGACGATTGCGACGATACCAACAACACGCAAGGCATTGCGGTGATCCACGCGTCGGCATGGACCCCCGAACATCCGACCGACGTTCAAGGCCCGCAACGCATGGGTGATCTCACGCTCATGATCCCATTTACGCCAGTGGGCGGTGTGCTTGCATCGGGCAGTCTTACCACTTCAGGCGAAGCCAGCATCACGCTTCTTGGTCACGACATGACACCGACCAGTGGGAGCATCACGTTTAATATTGCTGCAAACGGATTTGTGTGGACACCGTTCACAACGCTTAGCAGTGCAACCTTGGTATGGACCCCGAGTAACGATCCTGTGGCGCATCTGCGTGTGCATATGCCCGAGAATACGCCAATAACCATTGCCATGGGTGATCTCACGTGGGACGTGGCCTCGTTTACGCTGGGACTTCACGACGATGGCAATGCCAAAGCCCACGATGCCGCGGTCACATTGCCGAGCAACAATGATGATCCATTTCAATTTGCGCATGCGCGTATTGCATGGCCCGAACAAGCGCTTACCGTCACGCGCCAACACATTGCGACACCGTGTACCGATGCGACACTTGAAAACGATTTTTCGTTAAGCAGTATGGCCTTGCCCTTTGTCATCAGCGTACCCCAGGACACCCGCCACGTGATCATGCAATCGCCCATTGGTACGGCATGTCATGCCAATGCAAGCACACGCTACAACGTCCGGGTGCATGGCATTGATGCGTCGATTTTAAATTTAGAGAACGTGGTGATGCCCTTTGCGGCGTTGGATATGGAGATCGCGCTTCATGATGAGGATTGGACTGTGGAAGCCCACATGGAGCCTTTGGCGGATTATGGCATCGCGCTTTGGAACGATGCCATCGCCATGGATGACGGCAGCATTGCGTTGGACTTTTCGGAAACATGGACCGCCGAAGGTTCGTTAGAAGGTGTCTGGGGAGCCAAGGCATCTGTTTTGGAGATCTCCGAAGGGGTCGCTCTTGGATTGAAATTAAGGGCAGCGAACAACGCACCCTTTGCGCGCACAGAAGGCAGTTTTAATCTCACGTTTGATGCCGTTCAATTTTCAGCGACAGGTCCAAAATTGGTGCACACCCAATTGGTCTTGTCCAATACGATCACCGCCGCATTGGCCATTCCATCGGCATTCGATGTGCCCGGCATTGACGTGACATTCGAGGGTATCACCTTGCCCTGCACCGATCTTATCGCCAACGCCAGTCTGGACCCTATTTCTCTCGCAGGACTCAAAATCATTGATAGCCAATCGCGCCCATTGCAACTCATGCTTAATCCTCGCGGTGGTAGCTGTTTGAGCAATACGGCGTTCAGCGGCGATTGGAATGTGAATTACGATGGCTTGCATCTGTTCGGGGGTCATCTTGCATTAGCTGCATTGCCTGATGTGACGATTGCCAATTTTGGTTCTATCAGTATCAATGCAGAAACCAGTGCATTGTCGGGGCATTTGCCTGCATCGGTTCAAGGCCATGCATGGCAATTGCTTGGCCTTAACATGGCGATTGATCAGCAAAGTGCTCCCATTGCCATCGCATGGACCAACGGTGCGTGGAGGATGACGGGATCATGGAGTGGGGCACTCAATGGATTTGGTTTTAGCTTGGCATTTGATGCCACCGGTCCCTATTTGGATTTTGGCGTCAACGGCCTTAATGTCACACTGGCTGCATTTACACTTAAGATCCCGCGTATCACATTGTATCCGCAAGGTTTGCGTGTGCCATCGCTTACGCTTTCATGGCCAAATTTGGCAAGCACATATCCGGGATTGGCCAATGTGTTTATGCCGCAAGGTACACCACTTACATTTAGCAATATTCCGATTACAACATCAGGATTTGCAAGCAACGCTTTTGATACATGTATTCGCATTGATCACGCCAATGCACTTAACGTCGGTATGGGCAATGTGCACATCAGAGGCACACCAAGTTTGTGGTTGGATTTATCGGCAACGCGCACGTGTCCCGGTGTGAGCACCGCGTTTCTTGACGGTGTACTGCCGGCCAATACCACGTTGGCCGAGTTGCGTGGGATTTTTCTTGAAGCCAATACACTCAATGCATCCATTGATGCGGCCGACAATACAGGCGCACCCATCAGCGGTGGCTTTGTGGGAAGTGGCAATCAATTTTACAGCCCCACGTTCTACGCCATGCGCATTGCACCGAGCGTTCAACGCCCGCTCGTATGGCATGCGGCCAACAACGATGCCGATGTGAATATCACCACGGGCAACTTGGACATGGCCGTATCTAATTTGGGATTGTCATTTACGGGAAGCAATTTGCAAGGCACAGGACACGTGAATGCATTGCACAACACCGATGCAGTGCCTCCTGTACTCAATTTTTCTGGCATTCAATTTCGATTCACCGTGGACGATAATCCTGTCACCGATTTCTTGGCCGATCACATCACCCTTGCGGGTGGCTTTGGTGTGGTGGTGGGCGATTTCAATGCACGTGTGAATGACGTGGGCGTGGATTTTTCCACCGAGCATCGTCTCAGTGGTATTCCTGTGAGTGCACAAATACAAATGGTCCAAGGGATTTTACTGCGCGATATCGTCGTAGATGTGCCGATGCCTGGTGCTGGAAGCGATGGCGTGCTCCGCTTTGAAGATGCCACAGCCGTGGCATTGGACAATATGGGCATCCTACGTGATCCAAACAATCAAGGTGATAACACGCCCATCAATAATTTTATTCAGGGTCTATTTCTTCCGTTTCATTCTCCGTGGAATTTTAGCGGTACGTTGCGATTTTCTGGGATCAGCAATGCCAATGGAAAAATTGCCATTGCAGAAATTTCATCGTTGATGGGCATTGATGATGGATGGGTTAAATTGGTTGAAGGTGAAATCGAAAAGGGCAACGTGGTTGGTCGTCTTACCATGGGTTCCAACAGCGATCGCACCGCACGATTCACGGCCAATCTTTCCTACAGCGGTTTGCTGGGATCATTCCTCATCGAAAATGGTGATGTTGCACAAAATCCATGTGCACCTGCCGAAGGTGCCATGGCCATTGCACTGCCCGGCGACATGACCCTGGCAGCTTGGGGTGCGATGGTACTGGATCTCGACAGTCGAAACTCTGTGAATGGGCAAGCAGGTTCATGGCGTGGCATAGCGTTTGAACATGGTGCCGCATGTTTGCCGAGTATCTTCACCACGACCAACAATACGCGTGTCCAACTTGCTGCACACAATCTTTCCATTGGCACCAGCGGTTTGCAAGGGGATTTGGTGTATGGCAATGCTTCTCCACAACCATACGAAGCATTGAACTGCGACGTATTCAATGGCGCCGCACAATTTTCACAAAACAGTTACAGCAATGCACCCATTCGTATAAAGTTGGGTGATTTTGATGTGCGTTTGTCATCGTTTACAGCAAGCATCGACAATTACAAACTTCGTGGGATCCGTGCCATCGGTGGCGCCACGGTAGATCCTTGGATTGAGCGTTTGCCCTTTATGCTCAACTACCAACCTGGAAGTGAAAAATTCGATGTAGATTTTTGCTTTGATCCCGAAGCACCTCTTCCTGCCATTGCAGGCATTCAAACCTATGTCGATTCGGTAGGCCTTACCGTGGGCGCTGACAACATCGCCACATTGCGTTTGGATGGCGCGTTTGGATTCAATTCCGAGGAGTTGAATATTTTAGATGGTCAACGTTTGCTTGAATTCAAACGCTTCCTGCTTCGATCCGATGGATCCGTGGATTTGCCCGATTGGGGTATTCCCGATGGATGGATCCCGTTGGACAAAATGTTCAACGGAGGCCTTGCAGGATTTCCTTTGGAAGTGACCCGCGCGCGTTTGTTCACCTTGGGTAAACCGCCTGCATCCGCAGATTTTGACCCGGGCGATTACGATTGGGATGGTGAACGCACGGCCTATGAATTGGATCTGGGCATGCGCATCCACTTGGGTGATATGCTTGAAGCAGTCACCGGCAATTTGGGTGCGACGTTGGGCATTGTGATCATGCCGCCCAGTGGTAACGGGGGATGGAATGCCAATCTTGTGGTGCACGGCTTGGAAGTTTCCGTAGGCTATCCCGATTATTTTGCGATCAGCGGCGCCGTCAATTACACCACCGAAGATCTGGGCGGGCAGGGCCTTGCAAAAATGTTCAGCGGTACCCTGGGTGTGAAAGTGGCGGCGGCCGACATTGAAGGCACGGTGCAGGTGGTTTCGCCTTTTCAAGGTCGAAGCTGCTATGGCTGGCGTTGCAGCGTCTTTGCACGATTTGACGCAGATATCCCAATCCCTCCAACACCGATTGGTATTCATGGCATCGGGGGTGGCATTTCTTATCACATGGTGCCGCCGGGCATTGAAAACATCCCTGAAGGGGTGCCCGATTTTTTTAGCCCTCAATGGAAACCCGATTGTGATCAAGGTTTGGGCATTCAGGCCATGATGGCGATTCGTTTGATGAACATGCCCGAAGATTTGATTCAAGGAACGGTGGGCGCGTTGCTTCTCATTTCTCCAACACAATTTTATTTAAACGGCAAAGTGCAAGTGCTCGCATCGCAGGTCGTCGATCTTCCTGACAATGTGGAAGATGCCGGTGTGGATTTGGGTGACTTGTGCGCAGAAGCTTTTATCGGTTTGGATTTCAAACGGCCGTCGCTTGATGGACGCGGAACCATCGGATGTGGTCCATCGCCGCATTATTCCGTCGCTGTGGGCAGTGTGGACTTGCTTCATATTCAAGGGCATGCAGGCCTTCACGCAGCAGGCGATGGTTTCTTTTTTGAAGTGGGAAGCAAAGAAGAACCCGTGCGCGCTGAAGTGTTGCCCGACTGGTTTGATGTTAGCACCGATTCCTATTTTCATCTGGGCAACGATGCATGGGAAGCGGGTGTTGGCTATTCTGCAGGATTTGGCGAATGGGATCTTGGCTTTTGTGACGTGGGTGCCAAGGCCAGCATTGCAGGGGATGCAGGGCTCTATTACCGACGTCGCAATGTCTCGCTTAGCGCGGGTGTTGCTGCAAAATTAAGAGTGGATGCATGTGTGGCCACCATCAAAGCCAGCGGCGATTTGCGTCTTACGATCCCAAAAAATCCGCATATTATCGCAGGAAGCATTCGCGTGCGTAAGAAATTTTTATTTTTCCCCACCATTAAATTTACACTGCCATTTTCATCGCCGTGAGGACGCCTCCCATGAACATGCGAAACGTGCTGTTGTATCTTTTTGTGGCATCATCCATCGCATGCGCGGGAGGTGGTGGTAACAATGGCGCAGTGGTTCCACGCGCATTGCCATGCACCGGAGAAATCACGGGACTTGGTGAACGTGTGGGCCTGGATCTCTTCGCGCGACTTCGTGTGTCGATGGCATGCGGTACAAGTGAATACGGTTACAGTGTGTATCGTAAAATCGGCAACAATCCTGAAGTGCTGGTGATGTCCTATAACCGTGCCAACGTTGGCAGCATGCTCAAATCATTTGAATCTCGGCTTGCATGTATTCCCGAAAATGCACGACCACGCATGCAACAGGCCCTTACCAAAATGGATGAAGCGAACGACGCGCACAATACAAGTGCCGTCGAGCAAGGCTTGGCCTTGATGGAAGCGATGGCAGCCGCTTACGCTTATGCACCCGATGGCGGACCGTGTATGTTTTCTTCGTTTGGTTTTGGTCTAGAAGACCGCGTCATCACCGATGGCGATGTACTTTATAAATTGTATTACGATGTCAACAACAACAATGTCGACAATCTTCTCGACACCGTCACGGTGCGTGCGCTTGCGCTGGGTCCTGTTCCGGTGGTCGAAACAGTTGTGAGTGAAATGGTGCCAGGAAGCTATGGTTTGGAAAAAGGCGAAACCGGCGTCATCGCTGCCGATCGGCCAGTGAAAAGTCCTCTTCCTGAACGCATGGAAGTGGGACAAAATACCAAAGTTTTAGGCGGTTATTGGCCCCCGTTGGATATCAATTTTACCGTGCCTGGGCCTCCAGAAATCGCAGGTGCCGACGGGCTCAATTTGAACATGAATTGGTTTCGGCCTTATATCTTTTGGATTGAAAAACGCATTGTGGATGCCAATCAACCCAACGCAGCATGGGTACGATTGAATGATAAACCCATTCTTCATGCGCCTTATCTTCCCGGCAAAGATGGGCCTGTGAATGATGAAGACGGTGAGCCTTTTGAAGTCGTTGATGATATCGCCAATTATCTCGATACCGCCATGCCCATCGTCAAACCCAATGCAGGCACGCGGGGCGTGACTTACGAATATCGCATTCTCGGTTACGATGCGTTGGGACGCAAGAGCAATTTCTCTGTGCCCGTGCGCGGTACGAGCATGTTTTCATACGATCCGCCCGATTACGTGCTGACTGGGCATGTTGACATTCCACAAGACAAACCGGCACTCGATCCCGACACCACATGCGGCACCCATGTGCCACCCATTCAATTGTATTTTGGTATCCGCGATCGTGAAGGTCTTTCAGCACGCGATGAAACACTGCCCTCATGGATCCCGCGTACGCTTCAAGACGCAGACGATTACGCGCATCTTGAATTTCGGCGCCTTGTGATCCGATATGGAAAAAGACCTGACACCACACCGACACAACGGCCTTATGCGGCCAATGCAGTATGGGGAAATCGCGTGCCTGCGGTTTACGATGACTTGCCACACCGAATTGAACTGGGCCTTGGAACCTTGTTTGGTCATGTCACCATTCAAAACACCGTGACATCGCCCATCGAAGACAACAGCGCCTACCAATTTGTTCTTTTTTCTCAAACCGTGCACAACGGACAAACGTTAGAACAACCGCTGGGTACACGCATCACCGTGACCGTTCCCGATGTGGTGCCACCCTGTGCGCCGCGCAATGGTGCCGTTGAATTTTTAAAAGAATCCGCTTCGGGCGAAGAGATGGAAGAATTTCGAAAACGCTATCGCGCCATGCAAAGCCAAGATCGTTGGGATGAGGTCTATTCCGAATCCGATGCACAATTGTATCAGGAATACATTCGTAAATTGCAGGCATGGACAGCAAACAACAGGCCTGCACAAAATATTCAAGTGAGCACACAAACATTTTCAAGCCACATCGATCCTGTGGTGCATCCTAAAAATATGCCAGAACAACCGTTGCGGTGTTATCTCCAAAAGGACAACGTGCAGAGTTCCACACGCGATCCATTGCACGGAACATGGCCCCAAGGCTGGTGGATGACGTTGGGCGATGTGGGTCCTCAAGGGCGCTTTGCGGTGCTTACCAATGGGGCAGTCAATCAAGCACCGCTTGATGCAACAATCGCACAATCATGTATTGATGCAGGCATCACCCAATGCATCGTCGGATGGGTCGATGATATGTGCTACGCCAACGAAAATGATCACGACACCGATCCGTCCCAATGTTTTTCAGTCAAGCCCTTGCAAAACGACAACGCGAACAACAGTCAAATTGAACCCATTGCCTTGAACAACCTCCTTCCGCGGTGGAAACTTGCCGATCCCATGGCGCAATGCACGGTGGGCAATGTCACAAGACCTTGCCGTGAAATCATTGCCATTCGCATGACACCTGATCCTGCGGCCAATGGCTCGTGCGTGGTAAAAGGCCAAAAACTCACCGTTTATTTTCGCGCCAACGATCCAGGCCCCGAACCCCAACGTCCCGATCTTGCTGCGCGTGCAGTGGCTGCATCCCAAGAAAATTTTGAACGCAGTTTTAGAAAATTTCAACCTTGGCTTCTTTACACATTGGGTGGTGCCGAATTGACATGGAATGAACCGCAAGGCGACATCGATGATCTGGCAGGCTTTCGTGGATGCCGCGCACGTCTCGGCACGTCGGTTCCTATTCCGGAAAACGCATACTACCGCAGCGCCAATGGCACATGCAGTGCGTGCAAGAACGCCAATGGATGCGGCTCTGGTATTCCATGCGAAAGGGTTTCGAAAAATCAATTTTATACCGATGGCTTGGGCGCCCATTTGTGCGAAGGGAACACATGCCACGGTTCGTTGTGCCGCGTGATCCAAGCACGTCGCCGTATACTCACACCCGACGAATTGTTAGGTTCCCTGGTGGAAGACAACGCAAGCTTGCCCCAATTGGCGCTCAACGAACCGCTGCTTGATGCTGATCAAGAAGTGTACACCGATGAACCGGCACGCAATGACTACGTGCCACGCAATTATCCAAGCATGGATCGCCATCCACCGCGCACCAACAGTTTGATGACCGTGGACAGCTATCGCAATCCCCAAGATGAACCCACCCTTACCCGTGACCCAAAACTTTTTGATCCCATCGGTGGGGGACGCGCCGATGGTTTTGCATGGTATGTTTGGGCCGAAGACAAAACTGGCAATAAGGGTCCTGCTGCACGCATTCCTGCAAACGTCAATCAATGGTTTTATCCCGACGACTTTTTGCCAGCAGCCCCACCGGAATTTCAATCGGCCCGTGTTGTGCCCTGCAATACAGCGCCATGCGGTGGATCAGCCAATGCCCAATGCGTGAAGCTTGCTTGGGGGCCTCTGCCTGATTTGAAATCGCCACGTGCTCAGGTGAACAACGCACAGGCACAGGCCACAAAAATTACCATCCAACGCAAATTGATCCCCCAAGGTTATGAAGATGTGGCCCATGCTGCCTTTGGTTGGAAGTGTCTTGGTGGCGCGAACACATGCGATACCGAGGGCGCTTCTTCCGAAGAATTAAATGCGATGTACACCAAGGCATCCAGTGCAGGCGCCAATGGCAGTACCAAGTGTGACACAGGACCTTTTATTGCAGGACGCTCATACATTTATTTGTTGCAAACACGACCCGATCCCAATGGATTGCGTCCACCGGGTACCATTTCAAGCATCACGCCCCAACGGGAAATTCAGATACCACCCAAAGCGTGCGCAAGTGATGGTGTCACTGCAACGCTTACCGCCACGGCCAGTGTTGTCAATCAACGCAACGTGGTGGTGTTGCAAGCTGCGGTGCAACACGATTTTCCCATTGCGCCGCAAATATTCATTATGCGAAAAAGCTGGCGACATGGCGGGGGCGATGAAACCAACGCATCCGAAAAACCACTGATGCGTGCTATGGCGGGGGATGTTCTTCCCAATGATTTAAGCGTGATCCCAGGCCGAAGTTATGCATACACGCTCGGCACCATCGATGCGACAGGGCACGTGTGTCCTGCGCGCGCACGGGCTGTTGTGGCGAGCGTGCCGCCGTAATAAAATTCGTCATCCTCGCGAATCACAGACAGCCCTTTAGGCCTACCTGACAGTTGATAAATTTATGACGTAACGAACCCACTCATTTTTCCTATGTAGGGGTGCTTCGCGAAGCGCCCTTGCGGTTTTTGAATCAAATTTTAACGGGCGGTTCACGAACCGCCCCTACAATAGAATATGCGCAATTCAAGTTTCTTAGGAATGCGGGGATCGAGAAGACGACACGTCAAATAGAAAAAGGCCCATTCAAAAAATCCGTCAATTTTTGGCAATCTTTAGATTATGTTGGTGGCGGCAAGATTGGCGGCATCCACCATCCATGTTGAAAAAGTTTGAGAAGCGTTTGATGCGCTTCATTCAAACGTGGGAGTTCCGCCTCAGGGGCCCTAGCGTATTTTTTGTCCATATACTTTTCTACTTTCTCTTCGGTGGGGTACGTGAGCCCGCCCGCATCGTCGAATTGGGGTGGCTTCTTCATACCGAGGATCTGCCAGGGGCGTTCTGCCAATGGGACGTCTGCATCAAGCATCTTTAGGACATTGAGTGCGGACTTGATGGCATGAAAAGTGTTTGTCTCAACGCCGCCGTTTTTATCCGGATGATGCTTGAGTGCCAATTTTTTATAGGCCTTCTCTGCTTGCTGCACGTATTCATGCGGAACAGTTCCATCTTTATTGAATGCGGGTCGCTCGAGTCCCAGTGCGCCCCATAGCGTTGTGGGTTGTGGACCCGCGGCTGCTTCTGCCTCAGCGGCGAGACGCGCCGCTTCTTCTGTGTAGCCGGTTTGGCTGAGGAGCTCACTGAGTTTCGCTATGTCTTTGGGGAGCATGGGGACTGCTGTCGTGCGGGGCGCGCCAGGTTTTGCGGGATCGGGTGTGGGGAGGTGATATTTTTCTTCTAATTTATGGAGTTCTTTGCGAAGTTTCTCGACACCTTTTGTGGGAGGCAGAGCGTCAATATTTTGCCTCTCATAGACATTGGCAATTTTACCCAGTGCTTCGGTAGGCGGAACGAGGTCCGGTTTGAGTGCAAGTTTGGCTTGATTGGAAAACGTATCCCATGCCTTCCAATCTCTTGAATCAAGCTCTGCACCCTTGACCGCTTTTGTGAAAAACATACTCATACGTAAAAATATACCAACCGATGCAAACATTACCTTTCTTTTATGACGTAGGGAATAGTCCTACCTTGAGTTTTTACCCCCGTTACCATACAATTTTTGCCTCCATTTCTACGTGCGGAGCAGAAAAACATGCCTCAACATTTCGATACTTTGGCGATCCACGCAGGCCAGCCCAACGATCCAGAAACGGGTTCGATTACGTTTCCTATTTATCAAACATCGACGTTTGCGCAGGATGCGCCTGGCGAAACCAAAGGTTATTGCTACGCCCGTACTGAAAATCCAAACCGTGAGGCCTTAGAGCGTCTTTTAGGGGCGCTTGAAGGGGCGAAGCATGGCCGCTGTTTTGCAAGCGGCTTGGCTGCGGCCAATGCCTGTATCATGCTTTTAAAAGCCGGTGATCATGTGGTGGCCAGCAAAGACATTTATGGTGGTGCGTATCGGGCGTTTAGCAAAGTATTTAGCAATTTCGGCATGGAATTTACGTTTGTGGATCCGGTGGATCTCACCGCCATGGCGGCGGCATTCAAGCCCAACACCACCATGCTGTGGCTTGAGACACCGTCCAACCCCAAACTTGCGATCACTGATATTGCGGCAGCGTGCGCCATTGCGAAAAAACATGGTGCGCTCACGGTTTGCGACAACACCTTTGCAACACCTTACCTGCAAAGACCGCTCGATCTTGGCGTGGACATCGTGTTGCATTCCACCACCAAATATTTGAACGGGCACGGGGATGTGATCTCCGGTGCACTTCTCACCAACAACGATGAACTCGCACAACGTTTGCACTTTTTGCAAAACACATTGGGCGGCGTGCCTGGACCCCAAGATTGCTTCTTGATCATGCGTGGGATCAAAACTTTGAGTCTTCGCATGGATCGCCATTGTGAAAATGCGCGCGCGGTGGCCGAATTTTTGGCAGCCCATCCTAAAGTTGAAACCGTGTATTTCCCCGGCCTTACCACGCACGTCAATCATGATGTTGCCAAAAAACAAATGCGTGATTTTGGTGGCATGGTCTCGGCAGAACTTAAATGCAGTGTCGCCGATGCCAAAGCATTTGCATCGCGCACCAAACTATTCACCTTGGCCGAGTCGTTGGGTGTTGTGAAATCGTTGTTGTGTCATCCTGCAAGCATGACCCATGCTTCGGTTGAGCCCGAAGTACGTCGTAAGCACGGACTTTCCGATGGTCTGATCCGCTTAAGCGTGGGCATCGAACACAAAGACGACATTATCGACGATTTGCGTGTTGCCTTGGAACAAGTGCCCTCTTGACGTCTTCTCTCCCCAATCGCTTATTAAAATCTTTTTTGCTCAAAATTTGAATGCAAGAGTGAACCCGTAGACAATGCCATTATGACCATTTTTATGGAGAGAATGGGTGTCGTTTTTGTTGTTTGGGCGTTTGCAGCATGTGGGAGTTCGGCGTCGTCGAACCTTGGATCGCGTTCTGCATGTGATGATCAACTCTGTGGAAATGGCACTTGTGCGGTGACGGCTGACAGTTACACGTGTACCTGCGACAGCGGCTGGCTTGGTGCGAATTGTGATCAAAATATTAACGACTGCGCGAGCAATCCTTGTGGTGATCATGGAACGTGTACGGATGGGATTGCAACATATACGTGCGAGTGCGCCAGCGGCTGGGAGGGTACGAATTGTGATCAAAATATTAACGACTGCGCGAGCAATCCTTGTGGTGATCATGGAACGTGTACGGATGGCGTTGCAACATATACGTGCGAGTGCGCCAGCGGCTGGGAGGGTACGAATTGTGATCAAAATATTAACGACTGCGCGAGCAATCCTTGTGGTGATCATGGAACGTGTACGGATGGGATTGCAACATATACGTGCGAGTGCGCCAGCGGCTGGAGTGGAACGCAATGCAATATGTCAAGCGCATGGACCCAGGTCACCGCGGGCACTGCCCATACCTGTGCCATCAATGCAGGAAAACTATATTGCTGGGGAAAAAATACGTATGGACAGTTGGGCATCAGCAGCACAGACGCTAAAAATACCCCCACGCAGGTAGGCACCCATTCAGACTGGACGGTGGTGAGTGCTGGGCAGGATCACACCTGTGGTATCCATGGTGGTTACCTGAATTGCTGGGGCAGCAATTCTCAGCAACAGTTGGGGCTCATAGCCGATCATGGGAACGGGGCCTGGCAAGAAAGTCCAGCGCAGCTCGAGGAGAATATTGATTGGATAGCGATTTCAGCGGGTTCGACGCACACCTGTGGGATCCGGCAGCAATCCAATGTGCGCCAGCTCTATTGCTGGGGGGCTAATACCAATGGGCTCCTCGGAACCGGTGATACGAACCCGGCCAGTTTTCCAACACAAGTCGGCGCGAGTACCAGCTGGTCCGCTGTATCGGCGAATGTGTATCACACCTGTGGTATCGATGCCGGCAAGCTGTTTTGTTGGGGCAATGCTGCCTATGGGCGATTGGGTGATGGAGCATCTTCTGGGGCTGTGTACGCACCGAAGCAAATAGGCACCAACACCGATTGGACCACCGTAGGTGCGGGGCTCCAACTCTCCTGCGCTGTGGGCAGTGCCGATGCCCAGTGCTGGGGGAAGAATGATTACGGATGGATTGGCGATGGGGTGCAGAGTATTGCGGGCACCGTAACAGCGCCGCGGCCGGTAACATCACCCTCAGGGGAGAGCGGGGCATCATGGAGTGATGTGAAAGCCAATGACAACTGTGCGTGTGGTATTTATGGAGGCGGTGCGTATTGTTGGGGCTATGGTGGCGATGGCCAACTGGGCAATGGTGACACAAATATTAGAAAAATACCTACGCCTGTTTCAACGCTTTCTTCCGGCGTGACGCGTATTGCTGTGGGCGACGCGCATGCTTGCGCGATAAGCGATGGAAAATTGTACTGTTGGGGCATTGGCTACGAAGGTCGGTTGGGAGATGGGAACGCTGATGACCATACTCAAACCACACCACTGCAGGTGGCAGGGCCTTAGCGTGACTTGATTAACGTTGGATCACACTTTGCTTCGCCTACGCATGGGCTCGCGCAAAAATACCACTTCTTGTTCTAAGGCCAGTTCTCATCGAAAAATCTATTAAAACTGCGATAGCGGGTTACACTGGTGGTATGGGTAGTCGTCCTGCCAGTTCTTCTCAAGGGCCCCCCCCAATAGCAACAACAGAGGCATCAACTTCAATGGCAGCTCCTTCGCCCAAAGAAGAAACAAGAGTACACCTCGACCGTTACGTCTCAACGAAAAAAGAATTTTCGTTGAAGGCATCCGCCGCTGGATTTGCTGTGGGGCTCTTCAAGGGTGCGCGGACGGGTTCAGCCGTCAAGGCATTGGTGGCGCATGACACAAAACTTGCGGATCCCGTTCAGGCGTACCTGATCGCGGCACGATACAGTCAGGCGATTGATCCCATGGCAAATATGGTGATGGCCGCACGGTCACTTTCTCGTTTGCCAGGATTGCTTGCGGGACCCTATGGTGGAAGCAATAAGCTTGCCCATGTGGTTGCGACGTTAAATGATTTTTTGGCGCAGGCTGAGTTTGTATTCGGAAGCCCAGGGGATCCACACGTCAATCCCCAAGAGACAGGGCTTCGTATGCAAATTTTGCTTGCAGCACGTTATCAGTTTTGTGCAGAGCATCGAATGGATCCTGCGTCCATGGATACCGCGGATCGGTGGAGTCAAAATTTTCCTGGTCATGCAGTATCGATCCTGACGATTGCGCAACAATTGTTGGCTTCACGACCTGCGATTGCATGGCCAAAAGGTTATACACCTTATTCTGATGCTGAAATTGGTGCTGCGCTTCATCTTGTCGCAGGCTACAGAGATCCCGTTTTTTCTTTTCTTGGGATGGAACCTGTCGATGAATCCAAAGCAAAATCGGGCAATGTAAGTTCGGCAAAAAGTGACGCCAATGTTGCTCAGACTGATTTCCACCGTTTACAAACGCTCACACCGGGACAAGGTGCTACGGCGCTATGTTGTGATGCACTCGAACTTGCCATGAAAACTGTTCAAAACGGGCATCACCATGCTGGAGAACTTCTAAGACCCGAAGTACGTTTGCTAACAGATCTTGAAGCATTGCAAATATTGCATGCCGATGCGACGACGGTCACGCCAGCACAAAGAGAGTTGGGATTTGTGTGGCTAGAGCAGAGTGCCAATGTTCTGGGCATGCAGCCTGCGTATGATGCATTGTGCGCACAGAGGAATGCGATGAATGCAAGTGGGGAACGCCTTTCGATGGCATGGGATGCGAAATCTGCGGCGATTGCGGCCTACAATACACAGGCGCCTCATGCCAATGCAGTCGAAGAACAACGATTATACGATGCGAGGCATGCTGCAAACGCAGCTTCTTTTGCGGCAGAAGCTGCCCACAGCGAAGCGACAACTTTTTTTCTGACAGCATATCAGACTGTTGCGCTGGATTTCGCAAATGCTCTCGCAGGCGCGATTGAGTTTTCTCAACATCCTGAAGTGGCGGCGCTTGGTCGTGCAGTGCATAACGCGCGCGATGTCCCGGCGACTCTTGCAACGTTGCGTGAAGATGCGCGTGATCTCGATTCACTTTTTTGGTCTCCAGCGCGGCGTAATATTGATGGTAAATCCCGCGGTGGTATGGGTTTAGGCAAAGAACTTTTGTCATTGATGATGTGGAATGAAGCCGTCACACAGGCTGTACCAGACAATACCATCACGGCGGTCGATGGTCGGTGGCAAGATGCGCAACAACATGCGTGGCTACAGCAAGCGGCTCTTCGGCTCCGTGGGCCTGAACAAACGGAAGTTCAAAAGAAAATCAATGCTCTCTATCGCGAAGAAAAACCATCGGACAATGATATTAAAAAACGGTCGTTGGAAGCGAATAAACTCATTGCGGGTCTTGAAAAATTACATCCGGAGTTGCCGAATTTTACGGGGCTTCCCATCGATCTGGATATGGAAGATGCAAATACCGCATCTGACTTGGCGCGTGCGATGACACACAATCATATGTTTGAGCGGAAAACGGAAGGCACCATGCCGCACGCAAAATTACCCAAGCGTGGACACAATGCGCTTGGGACACTTGCGAAACTTTGCATTGCCGAGGTTGTCATGGCGCGAAGATTCGCTGAATCAGAATCTGTGGCTTAAAAATACACAGGCGGCTCAACAACGTGTTGCTGATGCAAAAGAAGGGGCTCAACAGCACGCACATGGGGCAATAATTCTGGCACACATGGTCCTGCATCGGATGGCAAATAAACCTGATCCCATCCGGTGAGTGTCATTCTTTCAAAGTGTGCGAGGATCTCCGCCTTGCGCACTTGATCGGTGTGCATCGTGAGTTCATCGTATGTGCGAGAAGATGGAGGCAGAGGTGTCCATACCTGTGTGTCCAAGCAGCTGGTGATGTTCAGTGTATTGGGGCGTTTAAGCATGCCGAACATGGATGTTTTTTGGGCAGGCGGCTTTACAACGATATCCAAAAATCCTGAATTTCCCGGAAGCGATTGTGTCGATATTACCGTCAAAGATTGGATGGGTGTATTGTCATCAAGAAGAACGGAAATGTGCGGCTTCTTGCCTGCGGTCTGCAAATAAAGTGCGATTTTCTGGGTTGCTGGGGCAGATAAAGTGATATCCGAGGCGTCGCCGTCCATTTCGATCACACGTGCCTGCAACTTGAGAAGCGCCAAGGTGGCGTCAATGGCCCATATCTTGAGGGGAGTGCGTACGTGGGTGCTGATCTCCGCTGAACGGGTTTTTTCAACCGCGATCGATGCGGCCAACGGTGCGTCCATGCAAAGTTGCATCGGTCCCTTCAGCGAGACGCTGTGTTGCGTAGGCGCGTTCGCGTTGACTGAAACCCATGCATCGTGTGGAAGATCGACCGCGAAATCAATGTGATGAAGATTAAATGTGTTGATGTGAATGTTGAAGACAGGGGTCGATGGCGCAAGAGGCACCGTGGCGTTCCATAGGATCCATGCGCCCTGATCGTCGCGATAGTTCTGAAAACGCACATCCACAGCAATCGTATTTTCAGGGACGCCAGCACGGTAGGTGATCGAGAGCGATGTTGATTGTGGCATGGATGCTGAGCCTAATGTTGGCAGTGAGAGAGTAAGCCACTTGGAGGTGACCTGTACCCTATCACCGGGCGCAAATCCAAGACGCACAGCAGGGCAGAGTAGATCATGGGACGCAGCATCAAGCGACAGCATCGCTTTGTTGTATAATCCCGATGCATAGGCGCGCATGGTGCCGTTGCGCACAGGGCCGTTGTAGCACGTTGTCCCTATGGCTGGGGTATAGCGTGAGGCCATGCGTTCGGCTTTCGGGTAAAAAATGAGAAAACGAATTATAGGTCATAAATCAGCAGGCGTCTATGCTGGGAATGTATAACTATCAACTCCCCACGCAACCTCAGTGAAGAAGTGAATACCCGGCACCATTCACCCATTCACACGGCACCATTCACAGGCACCATTCACACAGACGTCGTGTTACACCACCGCCTCGCCCACGAATTTTCCATTCACAAACAGGCCCTGTTGGATTCTGCCATCTTTGAAGGTAAGTTTACCCTCGCCATTTTCTCGACCATCTTTAAATGCACCTACGTATTGATTGCCATATTTGTCGATGTGCGTGCCTTGGCCTTGACGTTGGCCATTGATGAATTGTCCTTGATAGATGCCACCGTCGGGATAGGTTAGTTTGCCTTGGCCTTGACGTTGGCCATCGACGAATTGTCCTTCGTATTGGGCACCATCTGCGAAGCGAAGTTTACCAGCGCCATTTTCTTGCCCATGTTGAAATGTACCCACGTATTGATTGCCATATTTGTCGATGTGCGTGCCTTGGCCGTGACGTTTGTTATTTACGAATTGTCCTTCGTAGCTGCCACCGTCGGGATAGGTTATTTTGCCTTGGCCTTGACGTTCGCCATTGATGAATTGTCCTTCGTAGATGCCACCGTCGGGATAGGTAAGTTTGCCTTGGCCGTGACGTTCGCCATTGATGAATTGTCCTTCGTAGATGCCACCGTCGGGATAGGTAAGTTTGCCTTGGCCATTGGGTATGCCATCGACGAATTGGCATTCGTAGGTCGTTTTATTGGGAAGGATTATTTTTCCTTGTCCGTGGGGTCTAGAATATTCGTCAAGCTGCCCCGTGTACGTACGGCCGTTCGGAAAGGTTACTGTGCCATGGGGCAATAGGTTATGTTCGAATGTTCCTTCATATGTTTTGCCACTTATTTCTGTTATTTTTCCTTTGCCGTGGAACTCATAATGGGCGAATTTACCTGTGTACGTGTCGCCGTTCGCGTAGGTGAACGTTCCTTTGCCGTGGAACTCGTTATGGGCGAATTCACCTTTGTATGTGTCGCCGTTCGCGTAGGTGAAAGTACCTTTGCCGTGGAACTCGTTATGGGCGAATTCACCTTTGTATGTTTCGCCGTCCGCGTAGGTGAACGTTCCTTTGCCGTGGTGCTCGTTATGGGCGAATTCACCTGTGTACGTGTCGTTGGTCTCGGCGCAGACTTCTTTTCCTTGGCCATGGCGTTTGCCATGGACGAATGCCCCTTCGTATCTGTCGCCATTCTGTTTGATTTTCACCCCTTCGCCGTGACATCGCCCAAGAAAGTCTTTTGGCCCTGTGTAGACCGATCTTGCGGCGGGGGCAGGGAGCTCAACAGCTGAGGCAGCGGTGTTGGCAGCGGGGACAACGCCTAGGGTGCCATAACTTTCCACTGGAGCAAGCCAGGCCTGTTTTCGTAGCAATGGCTTGCGCTCTAACGGGAAATCGTCTTCGGCCCATGATATTGGAGAGGGTGTTTTGCTGCCAGAAGAAATTCTATCATAGTGTGCCATGCTGCATTCTAATGACGCTATTTGCCATTTTCAATATTAAAATGAGTGAAATAGCCAAGATTAATTTGTATTTTTATTTAAGACAGGAAAGTGAATACCACGGACCATTCATCTATCGATGACTTGCTGGCGCAGGCGCCAACTTAAACATTTCGTTCGTTTCTTTCAATCGCAGGTAATGTGCAATGCGATCTTTGTCACCGCGCAGATCAATGCGTGCACCCGCACGTTGCAAATTAACCAAAACAGTCATCGTGTTTTCTGAAAGAGCCCGCGCTGTTTCACGAGAAAACGCTTGAGGCACAATGCGTTCTGCAATGGCCGCCAACACCGTGGGATTAAGTACCGAAGGCAGCGCGATTGAAGCTTTTGCAATACTGTCTGCAACGATTAACAGCAATTCTTGGTTGTTTGTGTTGTTCGCAATGTTCACCAATGTTTGTAACGTATCGGCATTTGCGTTCAGGGACGCAACACGCGCCGCTTCGCGTTGTGGCACGCCATTTTCCATCAGAAGCTGTTTGATGGCCATGCGTGCTTCAGGGGTTTGATGGGACGCCAAAGCTCTTGCAGCAGGCCCACGGATGTTGCCGTTGCTACCACGCACCATGCTTGCAAGCCACGGCACCACACCAGGGTGTTTGATATATGCAAGGGATGCCACCAAATGGCTGTGCAGAATGTCGCGTTCTTGCCGTTGCAATGATGGGATATTCACGCCAGGAAATCGTGCAAATGCCTTGGCAGGGGATGGGACAAACCCATCGATGCTTCGCAGGAGTTTCAAAAGCGGTAACGGTTTTTCTTGGGCGATGCGTTTCACAACCAAGGGCAGCATGTAAGGTCGCTTGATGCGACTTTGCAAATACACCTCGGGTTGCAATGTCGTGAACACGTGCGGATCAAGTGGCGTGACATTCGCCAGTGAATGATCAAGTTCTGCGAAATAGTTTCCCGCTGCGATGAAGGCACACAGAATTAAAACGTTCATAGCGACCACCATGGTGTGACGTTGGGGGTGTAAACGATGTTGCTCCCGCAGTGGGCTTCGCCCATAAGCAGGTGATAGCTCTCAAACACATCCACAAAGTGGACGGTGGTACCGAGGGTGGTGAGCGCGCTTGTGGTTGCTTTTTGCCAAACATCCTCATGATTGATCGTGGGGCCTTCAGGCGCGGGCACAAAAAATGTATTGCCTACGACCACCAAATTTTGGATCCCTGGATTTTGTGAGACAGCAAGATCGACCCCGTCGTACCATGCGGTTTCATACAGTACGGGAACATCCACAAAATCAGCATCGGTGATCCCCAAATCTTCTTTGAGTTTCACGCGAATGCTGTTGATACGTTGCTGCGCTTGGCTGTTGATGCTGCGTACATTGGGATCATCAAGAAGGGCCCATACACTGGTTTCTGTGGATCGGTTTTTAAAAATGACATGATCATTGTCTCTGTCTGTATTGGCGATTTCTACAAGTTTGTTGTAGGCCATCGCCGGTGATGCGATCACGATTTTCCATGGTCTTGCCTGATCGGGACGAAAGTCAGGCACAAATAAAAAGATCTCATCCAAGTGACCGACCGCAAGCCATTCGCTGCTGTACTCAAGGGCGGGTCCTTGAATTTCCTGTGCATTCAACCAAGCCAATTGCTCAGGTGCCATGTGATCAGAGGATTGGATACCCGACAATGTACCTTGGTCGCCGCCGCCGATGATCAAACGTCCGTATGGATACATCCCATAGGGCGGAATGACTTCGAGATTGCCGCCGTAGTTGTGACTTGTGTCATGGCCGCCTGGGGAGAAATAACCCGTTCCTGGCGCAAGCATTTCTTTCGCAACGTAATACTCAAGGCCGTATTCACCGGTGGGGCGTTGTGCTTGTAGAACAATGTCCGTGCGACGTGGGCCAGCAACGCTTGGTTGTTCAACGTAACCAATTTGCATGTTGTCTTGCATCCAACGGTCGCCGTAATAGCGTTCTTCATCGGCACCGATCAGACTGACCGTTGCAGGCAGATGATCATGTACGGTTTTCCAAAATGCCGTGTTGGGTGCATTGCGTGTATCACGAATGCGCATGATTGTGAGTGTTTCGGGATTTGCAGTATTGTCTTGAAAAATCACTGGGGCGACGCGCAGCGCGAGAACGTCACTGCCAAGGCGTGTGCCATGATCGTAAAGTCCGACTTTGATGTGAACACTGCCGTCCCAATGGGCGCTTCGACCTTCGGTGGCTTCAATCCAGAAGCGTTGTGTACCTTGCGCGAAGGGACCTTTGAGAGCCACACGACCTTGATTGTCTGGGACAGCGAGGATCGGTGCGATGTCTTGTGATGTTTGTGTATAAAGTCGAATGGCACCTTGATTCACCGTTGATTCAAGATCAAACGTGATTGTTTGATCAGGTGTTGCGGCTTTGCCAAGCGTGATTTCAACGACGGTTAAATCATCACGATCAGCCTCGCCGTTAAGCACGAGATCGTGGCTGTCGCGCTCGCCATCGCGATCATCATCGTCGACGTTGGGGATGATGATTGCCCCACGTGCTTTGCTCCATATGCCGTGATCGGTGATATCGGCTTCGGTGATGTGCCCATCGCGATCGACATCGGCAAGAATGACAATCGTGTCTGGATCGGCGGGTGGTGGGGGAGGGATCGGTGGATCTGGGACCACGGGTACAGGAGGAGGCTCTGGCGGTGTGTCGGGTGGCGTGGGTTCGTCTGTGGGCGGGTTAGGGGCTGTGGGTTTTGCCGTTTCGTTGGAACTGCATGAGATTGTGAGCGGCATGATACAAAGAAAAACTGTCCAACCCGTGATAGAGCGCATGGTGGCCCCCCTCCTGGCTATGAAAGACCATAGACACCAATGACAACATGCGTCAATATAGTGGGGTGAGGTATTCAAATATGGGATGCTCTTGACCGGCGATTTGGACCGGTATAACCATGAAGTGGGGAGTAGTTCATCCCACCGAACATGTTTCAGTTGTACGAACCATTCGGTTCATGGATTCAGAATTGTCGCGCAATAAGTTGTAGCTTGCGAATACGGGATGTGAAGGCCACCAAGGGACTCCACGTCACGATCACACGTATAGATCACGGTCGGTTGATGCGACTAGGTGATCAGTCCTTGAAGGGGGCAAGCTATGGAGCGAGCATCGAAGTGTGCGCCGGAACCTTCAGCGCTTGAAGCGGATGACCTTGACCATGATGTGGGCGTGGACGGGGGTTTATCGCTTGAAGAGTTGGAACGCCAAAGGCCCAAGACCATGTCGCGGCGCGAGATGGTGCGTGAGGCGCGAAGACGTGAGCGTGCGGGTGAGAAGATGCAGATCGTGGAGTACAATCGACCTGTACGTCGTAGCGAATGTGTTAACGGCCCTCGGCCATGTTTGTTTGTGGCGTGCAAACACCATTTGTACCTTGATGTGAATCCGGATACGGGCTCCATCAAGATCAATTTTCCCGATAAAGAACCCTGGGAACTTGAAGCCACGTGTGCACTCGATGTGGCACAACGCGGTGGTGTGACGTTGGAAGAAGTGGGCGAAATGCTCAATCTAACACGTGAACGCGTACGCCAAGTTGAAGTGGCAGGCCTGCAAAAATTGCGCCAGCAAGCGCCTGACAGCGAGCTTGATGCATTCTTAAATTGGGGCGGTGAAGACGAGCGATAATGAGCAGGGTTCCCGCTTTCCTATTGAGCAGGTGTTCTATTGTAGGGGCGGTTCGTGAACCGCCCGTTAAAATGTTGAATCAAAAACCGCAAGGGCGCTTCGCGAAGCGCCCCTACATAGGAAAAGTCGTTTCATGCGTTGGGATCTTGTGTTGGTTGGGGGACAAGGATTCGAACCTTGATTAACGGGGTCAGAACCCGACGTCCTACCGTTAGACGATCCCCCAACGAGATGCGTATTGGCTTGATTCATCATGCCAGTAGAAAAGTCAAGGTGATGATGAATTTTACGATCGGTGTGTAATCTCTGGGATGGTGCATTTCCAATTCTCGCCTACTGCGATCCCTGCGAGTCTGAGTATCGTAGTTCGGGTTTCGTCGGTTATTCTGGGAGGTAGGCTGACCACGTGAGAAATCAGCGCCTCGCATGCCGCATAATAGATTTGATCATGCTGGAGGGTCTTGTCTCTCTCAGGCTTGCTTTCACAATGATTACGATAGCCAATGATAGCCTTACTTAAATCCGTGTAAGCGGCGAGATTGGATTCGAATGCTGTTTCTTGACCCGCATTCGATCCGAGTTCTGCGAACAAAGGCACTATCGTGTTAATAAATTTATTGGTTCTTATATTGTCGGGATTGAGGGCCAAGGCTTCTTCGATACCTGACTTCGCACGATCTTGATGCGTTGGATTATTGGCAAGGGTTGCGAGTAGATTAAGGCAAGTGCTTCTGGTGTGTTGTAGATCCGCCGCGTAAGCGGGTGGATTGGATGAAACGGATGTCGTGGATGCTGTGGATGTAGAAGATGACGCAGCACCAGGTTGTTGAGGTATGGGCTTATTCGGATTTTCCGCGCTCTCTCGGTTTTTTATTGTGATGGCGATCTGTCGATCTGCTTGAGTCACCGGTGTTGCTCTCGGGCGTGGTCTCTCCGTAGCCTCATTGTGAAGATCTTGGCTTGATGGGTTCAGGAGATTTTGGCCCGTCTTTGAAAGAGGCGTCGTCATTGATTTCCTCAATGAAAAATAATTATATGACTAAAGTCTAACACCGTCTCCTGTCTCCGTGTTGTGGAATATACAAATGGCCAAGCGTTGGCTGATATCTTCAAGGCGCGATAGTCATCACACCCAATGTTTCGGCTGTGTGGTTAAGCTCAGCATCCCGAGATTGTTCTTCTTCCAAATAGAGGCTCAGCGCATCATGGGCACCCACCGCAAGGCGTGGAACGGCTGTATCCCAGCCCAGGGTACTGTTCATGCTGGCGAGGACGATGCTGTTGGCAGGCACTGCGATCGGTACAGGAACATGGGTTACAGCGAGGCGTGATGCTTTGATGCCTCCCGTATCGGTGCCATTTTCGACGGCCACCCAGTCGACGGTTTCATCTACATGGGCGCTGCTGGCCAGTTTCTCCTCTTCTTGCAATCCCACATAAAAACCATTTTTGCTCACCATGCGAACACGCACGACGGCGGCGTCTGTCCCGTTTTTGCTGCTCAGATTGGCGGCAATCACGGGGACGGTGGGCATCGGTTGACTGAATGCTTGGTAAAACCAATTGAGCCCGTTGCTGTTCACATTATTTCGTACGGTGGTACGACCCGCTTCCATGGCTTTGCCATTCACGCTTGTTCGACCGCTTTCAAAGACCGCGAAAGGAACAATTTCGGTGCCATGTTTATCGTCACGAAGATAGTTCCACTCATGAAACATGATGTCGAAACTGTTGGGCTTGATGTTTTGAATACGTACGCTGCCTGGTGTTTTGTCCGCATCGGTGGCTGGGCCTGTGATCACAATGGGATTTGTGAATACGGTCGCCAATTTTACTGTCGTGGGTAAGGCGCCCACGTTCATGCTGCGTCCTGCGTAAAATGTTCGATTGCCCAAGGATAAGGGAGCGGGATCCACGTCAAAAGGGCGTACCGTATACGTTTGAACAGCCGGTACGCTGCCTTGCGGCGTGTTGGTGATGGTTACGGTGTAAAGAGGTTGTCGCCAGGCATAGGGATCAATGCGCAGGGGAATGCTCGGTACTGAAAACACAATCGCAGGTTGTCCATACCAGGGTGCGCGCGAAATGACCGTGGAAGGGATCACCTCACCGTCGATGTTTCGAACGTCCACCGTGGCATTGTCGAATTTGACGCCGTCTTGTGAGAACGACCATCGAGCCGTGGATGGCATGATGTCCCATGGGATCTCACCTGCGGGGGGCCACGCCACCGCTTTGACGCTTGCGGGTGGAGAAACAAAGCGTCCGAAAACAAACAGTGCATTGGATCCAGGGACATCGCCGATGCCCACGCTGGCGAGTCCCCAATCGAGCATGTTGCGGCGGTGGCCCACGTCAACATTGCCGCTTCCTCCATCACCAAGGTATGCGCCGATGGCATCGGGTCCATTCATTCCCAAGCCCAAATTCGAACTTGAAGCACCATACGCACCTTGTGCTGAGTAGCATTTCCATGTGTCGGGTGGGTAATGGCTCAGCGACCAATTGGCCACCATCATCAATGCGGCAGCCTGTGCGTCAATGCTTAATAGTGGATCTTCCACTACGGGTTGAATACGCACCAATTGACGCGCAAAGTTGAGGCGATTAAGCGTGGCTTTGCGGTAATTCGCATCGACCGCACCCGCAATGCACTGGGCACTGTTCCCTGTAAAATTCATGGGCACGCCGAAGCTTGGTAGATACAGCGTTCGATACAAGACCGAGGCTTCGGCGCGTGTCATCTCGAAACCCGTTGCGCCGGGACGTGGTGCAGTGGGGTCGACCAATGCGCTGGTGTTTTCTTCTTGGTTTACCGGATCCTCCAAAACGCTCGATGCGTATTCGTCACCACACCCTGCAAGCAAAACAACAGCCGACGCAAATTTCAATCTACTGCTCATAGGAAGATCTTATACTGCTTCCATAACAACCGCCTTCCTATTTTCGTCTGTCGGTGTTGCTGGCAATCCTAGAGGCTTCATGGCATGCTGATTATGTGACATGTCCCGTCCGTGTTGGTGTTTGGTCATCATGCTGAACCAACGCTAATTTTAAGGGAGTGGCTATGCGTAGGGCTGTGTGCAAGCCCCGTTCGGCAGAGGAAGCCTAACGCCCTAGCGGTCGCACCCACCTTGAGTCTAGGTTCAGGCTCGGGCCTCGCGCCAGGGCGGGACATGTCCAATTCTCGAGGGATTTTTTGTGCAAATCGATAAAAAGAGCATACGCGCACAAATCGCAGGACGACGTGCTGCGATTGACGAGGCCGAGCGCACCAGGCAATCCGAACAAGTCGCGCAGGTTTTATCAACACTCCCTGAAATTCAATCGGCTAAAATCATAGGACTATATTGCGCCGCTCGAGGAGAGATGAGCTGCCAACCTTTGGCAGATGCCCTCGTGGCATTGGATTGCGTGATTGTTTATCCCCGGGTGATTGACACCCATGCACGCACCATGGAATTTGCAATCGCCGAAAGCGCCGCAGCATTTCGACCAGGTCCTTACGGCATTCCGGAGCCACGTGGTGTTTCGGTGGATCCAACATTGATTGATGTGCTGGTGTTGCCGGGCTTAGGTTTCGACACACAAGGTGGGCGTTTGGGTTATGGCGCGGGCTACTACGATCGTCTGATGCCTCAGATGCCACAGGCATTGCGCATTGGGATTGGTTTTGATGAACAAATTGTGTTGACGTTGCCGGTGCAAGACCATGATATATTCATGGACATGGTGATCACATCGCAAGGTATTGTATACCGTGGTAAACGCATCCCATGACAACCGAACGCCGGATCGAGGATGTTGTTTCTGCATTGAAAGCTTATTATCCCACGGCCGACGTTGGATTGATCGAGCGCGCCTATGCCTATTCCGCCAAAGTTCATGAAGGACAAGTGCGGCGCAGTGGAGAACCTTATCTTATTCATCCGTTAGAAGTGGCCTATTTGCTCACGGCGCTGCATCTTGATGAAGCAAGTATTGCGACGGGTTTGTTGCACGATACGGTCGAAGATACGCTCGCAACCCTCGATGAATTGCGTGATTTGTTTGGAGCACCCATCGCAGGTCTTGTGGATGGTGTGACCAAACTTTCACAAATTCGTTTTGATACCGACGAACACAAGCAAGCCGAAAATTTTCGCAAGATGCTTGTGGCCATGGCCAAAGATATTCGTGTCATTTTGGTGAAGCTTGCTGATCGTTTGCACAATATGCGGACGTTGGAACATTTGTCCCCGCGCAAGCAGCGCAGCATTGCCCAAGAAACCATGGATATCTACGCGCCGATCGCCAATCGCTTGGGCATCCATTGGATGAAAAGTGAACTGGAAGATCGCGCATTTTCGTTTTTAAATCCCATGGCTTATCGTGAATTGTCCGCCCGGGTGAGCGAAGTCACGTCACAGCGGGAGGGTTATGTCGAAGAGGTAACGACCACGCTTAAAAAAACGCTTTCAGAAAAAGGTTTGAAAGCGGGGGTACACGGTCGTCCTAAGCACATCTATTCCATTTATAAAAAAATGGAAAATCGTGGGATCCCTTTTGAAGAAGTGTACGATGTCATTGCATTTCGTGTGCTTTGTGAAAGCGTGGGCGCCTGTTACGAAGTGTTGGGTCACGTGCATGCCTTGTGGCATCCTATTCCAGGGCGTTTTAAAGACTATATCGCCATGCCCAAAGCCAACGACTATCAATCGTTGCATACCAGCGTTTTTGGGCCCAAAGGCGAGCGAATTGAAATCCAAATCCGAACCCATGACATGCATCGCATTGCCGAAGAAGGCATTGCGGCCCACTGGGAATACAAAGAAGAGGGTGTGGTTGGGCGCAAAGGCAAGCAGCAATTTGCATGGCTTAGGCAATTGCTTGAGTGGCAAAAAGAACTTGAAGATCCCAACGAGTTTTTAGATACCATCAAATACGATTTATTTGCCGACGAAGTTTTTGTGTTCACCCCGCGTGGCGAAGTGATTTCACTCAATCGTGGCGCAACGCCTGTGGATTTTGCCTTTGCGATCCACACGGAAGTAGGGATGAAATGTGCAGGCGCCAAAGTCAACGGCCGCATTGTGCCTTTGCGCACCCATCTTGAAAATGGCGACCGTGTCGAAATTATTACCAATAAAAACCAGCAGCCCAGCAAAGACTGGCTTAAATTTGTGGCGTCGCCGCGTGCGAAACAAAAAATCCGTAACATTGTGCGTGCTGAGGAGCGTGAGCGCAGCCGTGATGTGGGGCGCGCATTGCTTGAACGCGAGTTGAAGCGCTATGGGCTTGTGCTTACGAAATTTATTAAAAATGGCCAACTGAAGCAGGCCTCCGAAGATCTGCATCATAATTCGGAAGACGGGCTTTATGTTGCGTTGGGTTACGGTCGCTTGCCTGTTACGCTGGTCATCGAAAAATTATCACCCGAAACAAAAATCGTTGAAGACGGCCAACAGGCCGTGCTTGGGAACATCTTTCGCAAAGTGGCGCCTCGCAACAGTGCGGGCGTGGTGGTGCAGGGGCTTGCCGATGTATTGGTGCGTTATCCTAAATGCTGTAGCCCCTTGCCAGGCGATTCGATCGTTGGTTTTGTGACCCGTGGTCGTGGTGTCACGGTGCATCGCTCAAGCTGTGCGAGGGCACTTGATGCGGATCCCGATCGGCGGATCACGGTGAGTTGGGATACCCGCGGAGATTTTTCTCGTGCGATCAGTCTTCGGGTTTTGTCTGCGGACAAACCAGGTATTTTGGCGGAGATCTCACGTACGTTTATGGAAAATGGTGTTAATATTGCCCAGGCCAATTGTCGGGTCATTGGCGAGGATCGGGCTGAAAATACATTTGAAGTATTGATCAAAGATGTGGACCAACTTTTCCGTATCATGGATCAGATCCGAAGTTTAAATGGTGTTCTCACCGTAAGCCGATGTTGATGTCTAAGCAGTGCTCTCATCAGGGTTTGGTACTGCTCTATTGACATCTGATTAAATGTATTCAAATATGCGCAAAATGCGTAGCTTTGTTCCCATTGGTGAAGCAGCCGAGGCAATAGGCGTATCCATCGCTACGCTACGCCGATGGGAAACAGAGGGCAAGCTCATCCCAGAGCGCACCGCCGCCGGAC
>SYDY01000037.1 GCA_005801425.1 Bdellovibrionales bacterium
ACAGGGCTACAACCTTTTGCTATTCACCACCGGCACCCTCTACTTCTGGACTGCCATCAGCAAAATGAATGCGACATGGCTTTCCGGCGCGCCTTTGCAAATCCTTGCACCTTCATGGATGGGGCATTTTTCAATCATCGCCCCCATCGTGGTTGGCATAGAACTTCTCGTCGCGGTGATTTACTGGCTTATCCCTCTTTATAAAATGCCGTGGGGATTTGTGCCTGTTGTATTTTTGCACATCGGCATCGAAATGATGGGACTTCGCATTGGATGGTTCAGCATTTACATGATCGTTATTGCGCTGATGGTGTGGTTTCCCCAATGGCCCCACATGCCTTCGCTGAAGCTACGTTGGGCATTTCCAATTTCTCTTATTTTTTTAATCGCTGTATTTCTGATGTCGTCTGTGCAGCACGACTATGATCGTTATATCGCAGGCGAGCAGCGCAGGCGCGATGATTTAAAGTAATCAGGGGGTAATGCGATTAAGCGCCACAAGTTGTATCGAAACGGGTTCTGCAAGATCTAAATCAAACAACGTAAACGAATCATGCCAGACCGCATCCCAGGAAAATATCTTCTTGCGGTAACAATATTCAAAAGGCCAAATCCCCGCACATATACGTGCTTTGATATTGCCCGATAGCATGTCAAGATCCCCTGTTCCCGTAACATTGAATGAAAGCAAAAGATCTGTCAGCTTTGCATCTTCG
The DNA here is from genome assembly GCA_005801425.1 of Bdellovibrionales bacterium. Classification (GTDB taxonomy): domain Bacteria; phylum Myxococcota; class XYA12-FULL-58-9; order XYA12-FULL-58-9; family SYDY01; genus SYDY01. The sequence continues at coordinate 717 of SYDY01000037.1, forward strand.
TTGTTTATTAAATCAAGATTTGCACTGACAGGCAGTGAAAAATCCACAATCACAATATCCGTACGGATGGCCACACTCGCAAGATGCGCCACGCTGACAGCCCCCTCAAGAAATGCCGTCGCTTGGGCAAAAGGTGCAAGTGTGCCATCAAAATGTTTTTCAGGGAGATAATTGGGAAAGTCCTTAAGGGTAATATCAAATTGTGCTGAAAACTCAGCACCCACACTTCCCCCAACACCCCCGGTGATGATCAACGAGAGCCCCGCAAAAATAGGTATTTCCTGTGAAAACTGAAACGATACGAGTTCTTCCTCAAACGTATCCACCGAAAAGTTAAATTCAGGGATCGTTCCTGGGGGAAGATCCACCTCAGGATCATAATCGTCGGGCTGGTAATCCTCAGGATCTAAATGAACCCCATCATCATCATCAAGAAGACTCACCATATCCGTCGAAAAATTAATCAAATCAAAATGCACCACACGCAAATAGGGAACATCAACACCTTTGTCGTAATCCGCAAGTAATCCCGCTTCGATCAATGGGATCTCATGGCCAAAAGCCAGCGCACTCACATCGAAACCGCCATCAAACCCGATGCTAGAATGTCCCACACTTGGCTGCCCCTCAGGCGAAACATAGTCCCCCACATCCACATCGATGTGATAACTTAAATTCACGCCAAAATCGTTGGAACCCACTTGGCTGCTATCAGAAGCTTCCCATGCTGTTCCGTTTTTGACCTCATCGGGAAGCTCCTCAATCAAACGTTTAATTTCAGTAAACGATGCTTCCAATGTTTGGTAATTTTGTAATATCGCGTGATTGCGCACGTAGGCGGCGTCTACACTTCGAAACCAACTTGTATAATTTCCAAAATCATCGCCCGTATAGGTCTTACAAAGTTCGTATGCCTCTTCTTTTTCTTTGACAAAAAGACCCTTCACTTCTTCAATAAAGAATCGTGGTGACCAATCGGCCACGGAAGGTTTCTCTAAATTTAAATAGCCTTTGAGCTCCGCCGCACCCAAAAGTTTATCAACCGCTGTTGCGGCGTTGCGCGTTTCATCCACAACAACCGCCCAGCACCCACCACCACCGCCAATACCATGACTCGCTGCAAAAGCCTGAAGTTCACGGTCGCGTTCTGCAAAATCCCAATTGTAACCAGGGTCACGCCACTCAAAAAATTTATCAGCATAATCATTGGGATATGGATAAGGCAAAAGCCACTTTTCGTGATAGCATGCACAGCTCAGACAGCAGTGATCATGCAAGCAATACGGATAGCGTTCCCCTTGCGCAATAGGCCCCGATCCGTCGGCCAATATTCGATGCAGACGATTGCGCGCCGCAAGAAATTGTGGAAGCTCATAGGTTGTAAAATGATCAAAAGCGCTGAGTGGAACTTGATAGTCACTAAAATATTGTCCCATGTCGCGGTGAAAACGCCAACCATGGGTGTATCGGAAATCATCAAATCGATGACCATTCAAACGAAAACTACGGTCCTGCACCATACGCATCAGATTGCGGTAGGGAAATTCGAATTCACCCTCGTAAAAGAAAGGTGGGATCAGCACCGAAAAGAAAATATTTTTAAAGTAATGATGACCATTGCTCTGCCCCGGAAGATAATGATCAATACGACCACCCCCATAGCGGGAAAAACGATTGCCTAAAAAATCGCGAGGGCCATTGAATCGATTGCTCAGGATACGTGTCCCTATGGATGCGTGTTGATCTTCGGGTCCATAAATCAAGTTCCAAATAGCCCAATCATCACCCCCCAAAAGCGCAGCCTCTTCCATAAATTTACTGTGATCGTAAAAACGTTGGAACACATACTCTGAACAATCGTTGATTTGCTGTGTTCCGCGACTCCCTCTCCAACGATCATCACGGTTTCGGATCCTCCTACGAACATTCGCCGCATCATTTTGCGAAACACCCGATTGAACACGGCTTTGTCCAGCCTGTGATCCTGTCCCACCCGTGGCATGCAATTCGGACCGATCAAAATCTGCATCGGCGTCCCATACAAAAGGATGGTATGTTGGAAATCCTTCGCGCCGTTCCATCAACGGACGACCATCAAGTTTGTACAACGCTGAAAATTCTTCAAAATTCCGCGCATAAACTCCGTTGGGTGAACCTTGATCGAAAGGCAAAGGTTCTTCATGGCAATTCATGGCATATTCTTCTTGCTGCACATGGTTGCCCGCATATTGGGCATGGCCACCGCCTGCGCCTAAATCCACTTCCACTTGAAAACCCGAATCGTCAACAAGACAATCAGCTCCCTGATCAAAATCCCAACTCCCATCCATATTCATACCGCCTACCGCGCAATCCCCTCCCTCGCTTTCACCTTCTTCCACGGGCCCCGGTTCACACACGCGCTGTGTGAGAGGTGCTTCACGGTAGGGACTGCGCTTAGGTAAATCCCGTATGGCATTGCGGATCAAATTTTTACATTTGTTGGGCTGCTCACCACGTGGCTCATAATTAGGCGCAGGAGAGCCAGGGCTAAAACGTTGCCCGCATGCCGACGCCATGAAATCCAAGTCCAAACAATGCAGAACCGTTATTTCGTTATCCGGTGGGCATACCTCATGGGGTGGCGAAGCCGGTGACCAGTGCCCCACAAAATCAATATCCAAATCAATGTCAATTTGTTCTTCGTCGTTGTTGCCGGCACTCCCAAAATCGAAACCATCATTGTTATTGTCCATACCGAGATCATTATGGCCACCCACGTCAACCACGGGTGCACCTGCAAATAACGGAACAGGCAACGGTGCAGCATCGGCATCGGGTTCATCATGATTCACTGCAACAGGCGGCTTAGGCGTTGCATTCAATGCATGGCACAACGAATCTTTGCCACAAGCTTGTTTGGCAGGACAATCGTTGTCCTCCGTGCATTGACGCTGTGCTGCAAGCGGCGACGCCACACAATGCTGATCCACACAAAACTGCCCAAAGCGGCAACCGAAATTGTTGTTGCATTCCGCCAGAGCGTGCCCTGGGGGTGGTGGATTGTTTGAAGGCGTGCACGTATAACTTGTTTTCGCAGCAGGCGAAGATGCTTCTGATCTTAAACAGGCAAGGCATTCTGCATCGACCGCTGCAAAAGCGCCCGGTGGATTTTCTATCGACGTAAATAGCAAATCTGTATAATTTTTAGGTTCAGTGCCTCGTGCAGGATAACCGGCAGGCATCGAATACACACGCGCATGACCACGTGGGGTCATGGCAATCGACCCTGCACCTGGCGTTGCAAATACCGTCGGTTGGTTTGTGCCTGGCGCCACACAACGATAACCAATGGAAGTCCCGTTCAGCGTATTTGCAAGCGGGCAACATGATGATGGAATGAATAAACTCCAATATTTATTGGCATTTTCCGTGAGGCTTTCATTGATGCCCAATGGTGTTTTATCCACCACCAAACGCATATTGCTGTAATTGTATTCATCCAGCTGAACGACCCATGGCGATTGCCCGTACAAATGGCCACTCACAACAAAATAATTTGTTGCCTCAATGTCGGTTGTGGAGCCTGGTTTATATTGGGCGTTGGCGACCACAATCGCCGTTTCCGTTTCAAAGTCATTCCTCGTGGGAACACAACCAATGGGTGAAACACCCGTCTCGCAATACACTGTGCAATCAAGTTGCGTGAGAGATGTTTTTTTTGTGATAGGAATGCGTACCCCATGGACATGGGGATCATTCAATGCAGAGGCCACCGTGCGTGCCGCAATCGCAGACGTCGTTATGCTAAAATCACCATCCGGCGCATCGTTGTTCCAAAACTGGCCACATTTCACGGCATTGTTAAATGCTTCCAGGGGGATCACCGTCATGTGAAATCCCGGCCCCTTGTCCACTGTATCCGAAAATCCAGAAAATATGGATGAGCCGGATGCCGCGTTGATCCCGTAATCATCAGCTGCATACGCCGTCAACGGAAGAAGAAGTCCTAACACCAACGCACACAGTGCTTTCATTGCATGGACCCCCACTGTCATGGCTGAATATTCTGCGTCACCTGTTCATGCAGCTTACGCATACGCGATACATAATTTCCGGGAGGCATGGGACGCGTTTTCCAATCGCTGAGGATCTGAGCCACGATTGTTGGCTGCTTCAATTGCCAATCGCTCAATAAATTGAGCACCGCTCCATAGGCCCCAGTAGCAAACGAATCGTTCATGATCGCACGATGGATCAATTCAAAATGTGCGGTTGTGAGTTCGTAATTGGAGAGCGTCACCAAGGCTTGGCGCTGTACCGAAGGCGCAGGGTCCACCATTAAGTTGAGTAAAATATTTTCACTGTCGGTGTGTTGCAAATCGCGCAATGCCGACGCCACTGAGCGACGTACCGAAACATCAGCATCAATGCTTTTGGCGATGATCACATCACGGCATTCAGGAAGCGCCGCATTGCCAAGAGCGCGCACCATCACTGAGGCTTGGGGGCCCTGCGCCGTATTCAATTGCGACATTAAAGATTGCACATGCGCAGCCGCTTCTGCTCCATGCCCATTTTGCGCCAAACGCCGACTTAATGCCCCAACGCTCAATGCCGATGCAGAACGCACATTGCCGTTTGGATCGGCCATGTTTTTTGCAATCACATCCACCATGTGAGGCGATGGATTGGGGATAAGCGTTGCGTGCTGGGTGATGCTCGCCGCCATCATCACATTGTTTTCGCGTGTATGCGCAATCACATGCTCAAGCGCCGTTTGTGATTGGGACGTCCCCGCATTGGCAAGAAGATCCACCGCCATACCCACATGAGCTGGCATTTTTTCATGCTCAACAATAAATTTTTCAACATCGCTTGCAAGTTCCGGCTGCTGACGCAACAGCCCCACAGCACGCCGAAACCACACGTTGCCCTCTTGCTTGCGATGGCTCCCCGTGTACAGCATCACTCCCGAAAACATTTCTGCGGGCGTAAGGCCTCCAACCTGACGCGCCAAACGCTCATCGGGCGATTCTTCGTTGGTAATACTTTGCGCAAGATTTTTGGTGCTTAAGGCATGGGCGAGAAGTGCCACTACAGCATTTTTTGGCGTTTGTGATAAACCAGCAACCTGCCAAACCACATGTCCCTCAACCGCCAATAACTTTTCACCTTTGGCATTCTTTGCATCGAGCTTACGTGTGGCATCAAAACGAGCCAAACGCCCTTTTTCAAAAGTCATGTCCGACTGGCCGTTATTCACAATGGTATGGATCTGATCACCCAGAGAAACCCGCAATTCCGCCGATGGCGCATAGGTTTTATGAAGTGTCCCTTGTTCCACACTTGGTTTGTCTTCCCATGCATACAATGCCGTAAGCTTACCCATAGGGACATGTTCGTATTGGTTCCAACGCGTGCGCACATCCACATGAAATTGGCTTTCAGACAACAGAGAGTGCATCAGTGCTGAAAATAACGGCGATGATTCTTGCGTGTAACCCACATCGATCACGTCGCCACTGTTGTTCATGCGCACTTTGGCAACGCGATCCTGCAATACACGCGGAACATCCTTGAGCGATGCCGCCGTCATCCCAAGCATGGTGATCGACAATGCCCGTACATCGCCTATATGCAGTGCCAATGTGCTCTCTTGCGCATCATGCTGGATCACATCAACCACGAGTTCACCAGAAAATTTTATTTCGTTTTCACCGGCATTGTTTTTTGTCGTACTGCTCGGTTTAAGGAACGACACAAACGTTTTAGACGTGAATTCAACCGAATAGGTGATACGATCGCCTACAACAAATCGAAGCGCCATGGGTTTTTCAACAGAATCACCCTCTTTGTTCCATCGTTGCCATGCGACAAACATCACAACAACGGCCAAAGCGGACACAATACACCATGTTGTTTTTTTCATGGGATCCCATCAATGGTCAATTTAACATTCCCGCCCAATTCATCGTAGGCATCCACCACCACAAGATAAGTTCCCGCCGCCAAAGCATTGAGTTCCAAGCGTGAGGTGAAATTACGTCGCGGGGTCACATCATCGTTGCAAGCCACAGCGGCCGGGAGAAGCTCACCGTTGCAAGCATTGGCATCCAAACGAAGTACATACAAAATCGTGTCAAACGTTGTACCGTCATTGTCCGTGGAAATAGTCACATTGCGCGCTGTCCCAAGCGTAAACGTGGCGACGACCTCTGGAGCACCCCCAATGAGACGAGCACCTGTGCAACTGGCCGGTGGATCCCATAGGCTTGGACCTTGCGTACCCAACGGTTCTGACAAGTCGGTGATTGCACTCCCACATGCTGCTTTACGTAAATCATCCACAGGTACGCACACGTGAGCGCTTGAACATCGAGTGCCTGCCTCACATTGATCAAACCCATGGTCACTGCATGCATCACCTGTCTCAACAATTTCAAGCGGTGCCAGCGTCACTGTTCTTGCGACATTTAGCCCCGAAGTATCCGTCAGCGTGATCACAATTTTCGTTGCAGCAAAAGAAAGCGCACTGACGTTAAACGGAATAAAAAAATTGCCATCACCCTCTTCACGCCCTGCAACCGAATAAACGAGATAGCCAGGATCGCCCACTTTATTGCCGTTGGGTGAATCAAGAATCCCTGACGCACCATCAAAAAACTCAAATTTCACTGTTGCAATATCTTTTTCGGTATCGTGTCCTTCGAGCAACACAAAATCACCTTCAGGCTGGCGAAGATAAGCGGCCTTGGTGATTGTGGGTGCGCTACCCGACGCACAATGGTCCGAAATGCAGGTAAGATTAGAGCCGCATACATTAAACCGCCTGCCCACATCGCAACTGGCACCTGAATTCAACGGTTCAGGAAAATTCATCAAATTTCTCGTGAGCAAATTACTCATAACCCCCGTTGCGTCTTTTAACCTCACACTGACGCCCGTAACATCGACCAATGACGATGCATTCACTTGGAATAAAAGTTCCGTGGTATTCGCCGCATGTTGCACAGGAACATTCACAAACGCTCCACCGTTCACCGTCGCGCCAATAAAATCGATCCGTGCTGAAACAACATCGCGATCAGTATCAGCTCCACGAACCACAATACGTTTTCCACGCGTACTGTCCGCATCAAAAAATCCGACCTCACTTAATATGGGCGCATGGCCATCAACGCACACTGGGCTTTGCCCCGTACAGCGCAAACCGGTGTCACAAACGTTGATCAATTCGAATGGGTCGCATGAATTATTTCTTGAAATATGGAGCGAATAAACTGCACTTTGATTTGAAAGCGTCTCTGAACTCAAGCCCCCTGAATCCTTCACGGCCACATTGAATTTCGTCACATTGGGAAAACTCTTAAAATAGTTATACCCTACAAATGTTTTGGTGAACGGACCTGCCTGAACCATGGTTTCACGCAATGAAAATGTTCCATTGTTTTTTTCAGTGCCGTTGGCCTCCATACCCTGCATCACGATTGATGTGACATCGCCTTCAGCATCCGCACCCGATACAGAAATATATAAATCATTGCCTTCTCGCCCTGTGCGAAAAACTGTTGCAGTGGTTAAACTGGGCGCTGAGTTACTGGTACACTTGGGTTGTTCATTGGGATTCTGGGCACAACGAAGGTTCGTATCACACCTGTTTCTATCACCCTCCAGATCGCATGAAGCGCCGTTTACAAGCAGCGGTAAAAACGTCGCATTCAACGTAAAAGCACCTGTACCTGTCACGCTTGGAGGTGAATCAACAACCAGTGTGATGGTTTGATCTGCTGCCACCGTAATTTCGGACGTGTCCCCTGCATCAACACATGCATACGATTGCGCCGCGTTGCTGCATGCAGATTGCACCGAAAGCATCAGGGGATCTGCCGCAACCAAATGCAAAAACAAAATGCCCTTGGACGGTGCCGTGTACGAATACACCACCTCGCGACCCGTGCCGCCGCATCCTTCAAGATCGTTCGAGCGTTCTTTTAAATCGGCGTTGATCTGCGCAGCATCTTCGCCTGCAGACTCTGCAACCAAATAGTAATCAAGCGCTGTATCGCAACTGTTTTCCTGGATACACGTGGACGAACAACCATCGCCGCTGATTTTATTGTTGTCGTCACATGCTTCACTGGTATCTACGATACCATCACCGCACACAGCCTCATTTTCTGCACGCGGTGTTCCAGAATCATCACCTCCCCCACCGCATGCACCGAACGGGAATACGAGCAGCAAAGCAATCCAACAGTGAAATCGAGGGGAGCCATGATTTTTTGCCACAGCCCAATCTAGCGTAAATTATGACGCCACAAAAAAAACGTACCAAAATGGGTGATTTTGTCCCACATTTAATGACTTCCGCCGATAATGTTTGGGGCGAAAAACATGACTACAATTATAAATCCAGGCATAAGATCGCATGTGGAGCCAGAGAGTGCCAATCCTACTCAGCTCATCGCAAAATTTCTCGACGTCTTGCGGGAACAAGACAGCACAACACGTGCCTCGGGATCATCCCCCGCCACCATAAGACCCGAACCCTTGGCGCCTCTCTCAGATCTCCCTTTGCCTTTCGGTGTTCCTGCGCGCCCCAACGCACGCTGGCTTGCACCTGTTCAAGAACTTGGACGCGGTTCTTTTGGTGTGGTGATGCTCACACGTGACAAAAAAAACAGAATGCATGTTGCCGAAAAATTCATCGCACCACCCAAAAGTCCAAACGACCGTGATTGTTTTGTCAGAGAAACCCAGCGTGAGATGTCGGCCGCTTTATGGGAACACAAAAATCTCGTCAAAATCCTGTGGGCATCGTGGCCCACGGTCGATAATCCCAATGTGATCATTGGCATGGAATATTTGGCAGGCGGGACGCTCACAGAACGCATGGAGAGAAAGCAAGGACCATGGTCCCTTTCGGCCACCGTGCACATCATAGGGCAAGTGTTAAGCGCACTTGATTATTTGCAGCGCAAACATGGCATTGTACATCGTGATGTAAAACCTGAAAATATTTTATTTGCATCACACGCATTACAATCACTCAAATTGGGTGATTTCGGGACTGTCGTTCCCATCGAGCATCCCGACACAAAAGAAAGCATTGGAACGCCCGGTTATATCGCACCCGAAGTATTTAATGACAGCCATAGCATTGAGAAATGCGATGTGTGGGGGACAGGTGTTATTCTGCACCAATTGGCAACAGACGATCTCAGTATTGTGCGTTTCGGACGATCCAAGCGCCCCCCTCTCCCGGTTAATCTTCTTCTGCTTCAAAAATTTTCACGCGGCATAGATCCAACGCTGTTGCCATTTCCAGACGACAAAATAGCATTGCAAGTCATCGCCGAAAAGATGTTGCGATCCGATCCCATCAAGCGCTGGAGCATATCCCGGGCACACAAAGCTTTTCAGGATTTATCCAAACAAGAATCACCGCTGCGAGTTTTGCCTGCTTTGGTTCAGGCAAAACAAATCCAACGGCCTATGGGATTTGAAGGGAACAGGCACGGTGTCATCCCTGGTATTGGTGCACAGAAATAAGGGACGCATCAAAGCTCTGCCGAAAAAGATCACATTTCCCTATACTGCCCGCTTTTATTGACACTTTATCCCCGTGGGGATTCAAAATGTGGGTACACTTTACAGTCTTATGGGCAGCACTAAAGTAAATGGCATAGATGACGGCTCCTTCGTACATCGCCAGAAACACCCCGAACGATTGTCTGAAAAGGACGAGAATGGTGATTCTTCGTCTTCAGGCATCGGAACAGGCAGTGAGCCTTTCTCAGAATCCCTACCTATGTTTGCCGACCGACAGTTACCCGATGGCGTTCCAGCGCGACCCGATGCCCGGACTTTGAATCCCCTATCGGAACTTGGTCGAGGCACTTTCGGCGTGGTGATGCGCGTACGTGATGAATCGAACGGCCGCGACGTTGCCGAAAAATCCCTATTCCCTCCCAAACGAAGCAAAGACGAAACCACATTTGCGCAAGATGCAGAAAAAGAAATGCTTGCGATACATTGGCAACACCCACATATCGTACGTATTTTATGGGCCTCATGGCCAACCGTAAATAATCCCGATGTGGTCATCGGGATGGAGTATTTGGCAGGCGGCACCCTGGCAAAACGCATGAAAGATCACCCCGGTGCATGGTCACACGGAAGTACGGTGCGTATTGTCAAGCAGGTACTCAATGCACTCGACTATTTACAAAGAGAACATGGTATCGTGCATCGTGACATCAAGCCGGATAATATTCTATTTATTTCGCAAGGATCACGCGCACTTAAAATAGGCGATTTCGGAACGGCACTCGCAATAACCGATCGCGATGCACCTACCTTTGTAGGCACACCAGGACGCATCGCCCCCGAATTATTTGGGTATGCCGATGAAGACAAGGAACCGCCTTCATTCGAAAAATGCGACGTATGGAGCGTTGGTGTTCTTCTCCACGAATTGGCTACAGGCGAACGTGACCTGTCACGTTTTGGACAAGCAACGCATACAGCGCTTCCGTTCAATTTGATGCTGATTTTAAAGTTCCAGGGAGGAGCCAACCCCGAATTATTACAATTTTCGGATGACAAATCATCACTTCAATCGCCCGCAAAAAAGATGTTGCGGTCCGAGCCTACAACACGGTGGAGCATAAGAAGAGCGCACGCCGCATTCCAAGATCATTCAGAACCGAAACCTACAGAAAGCGAAAGAAAGCCTTTGGCATTGGCACCTGTTCAAAAATACAAACCACGACTTTCTGATACAGAGCCACCGAAAGGCGAAGGGCCTGCTATTCCAGCCATCAAGAAGCATGCAGTGCTCCCAGACATCCTTAAAAAATAATTGGGACATGTGCTACTTTGCCGCGTCATTTTTCTTCATGCGCATCCCATTTTTTTGCGTAGTCATTCGCCACAGGCCTCGCGTTGGGCGATTCTTCGCCTGGTCTTCGGATCGTGAATTCGCCGCCGCTTTTTTCCAAATCCACAAACGCTCTTTGCCATTCGATCGAACCATTCATGGGCTGGCCTCGCCGCTCTGCAATCTTACGTGACGCCAACACCGCATAGAGTTGAACGGTGAGGTGTAAATTCCCCCAGGGTGCCCTAGGAAATACCGCAGCCGACGTCCCCCACACATTGCCAATCACCCCATCACGACCATCGCGTAGATTAAAGTGTTCGTTAAAAACACTGTCGGGATCTTTGCTTGCTCGCGCATCGCCCATCCAATGAAATGCGGTGCCTAAGTTTTCGAACGTCCATGCATCCAGTGCCTTGTCATTTGTAACATCCACAGACGCCGGTGGTTCAACAATATTCCCCACCAGACCTTCTTTTTGAAGCGCTTTTATCAAACCGATACTTGTGCGCACACCATGGCGCAGAGCTGCACGATCACCATCGGTCATATCCGAATGCACAAGATCAAAACTATCACCAAGCCTCGGTCCTTTGATGCGAACTTGATAGCCCTGTTCTGTATCGGGATCGCTCACATTGGGCGTGAACACAACCACAGGATCGCTGCTATACGGTGGCCCTGAAATCGAAAAATGAAATTGCGTAGGCGATTGTTTTGAAGGATCGGCAATGTAACCCACCGCAGGCCAATCCATGGGACCACTCCATGGCACGTCCTCTTTCGCAAGCTCCGCTTGCACTGCAATTTCACTGTGATCGAAACCTTTTCCAACACGATCATTCACAATAACAGGTTTCACACCTGCCTCTTCAAGAATATCACGCGGCCCAACCCCTGAGCGCTGCAACAACTCTGGGAGGCGCAATGCACCATTCGCAAGAAGCACATCGCGATCCGGCCCCAGAGGAATGCGATAGGTTGTGTCATCTTTTTTTATAATCAGTGACGATGCAAACAATGGCGCATTCGTAAGTTTTCGCCACAACCGTGCAAAACCCGATCCCTCATCCGAGGACCACCCGATGCGTTCCACTTCCACGCCTGGGATCACCGTCACGTTTTTAGGTTTGAGATCATCATGCAAAAGCAACGCAGGGCACCAACGAAGTGCATCGCGTTTTTCTGGCAATGGGTATGCTCCCATCGATACCATACCCACAGTGTTAGGAATGACCGTTGCTGAAAAATCAATACCTGGTGTTGATTTCATGCCCGTATGCTTCACCATGGTCGCAAAACTTCGATCAAACCACGGAGAATCGCCAGGCATCATCGCAGGCGCCAAGGGCTCCATATTCAACACCACTTGCGTTGCGATTTTGAGATCGGTCACTGGCATGTCCAAACTTTTGGCAAACATCTCCAATTGTTCGCGTGCCATCATAAAGGCAATGGACGTATTGTGGCTCCCTGCGCCACCCACACCACGATGATAACTTGGCGTCACCGGATAGGGTTTGCCTTGTTCTGTAAACGCCGAAACAGCACCACCATTGCTGCCCCAATTGTAGAACCAAGCGCTCATGAATGGGTTTGCGTGTTCATACCCTTGGCCTGCATCAAGCACTGTGATTTTTTTCCCTGGCATCATGTGGCCGAGTTCATAACCCGCAAGCGCCCCCGATGAACCCGCGCCCACCACAATGACATCCGAGTTTGGTTGTAAAACAGGATATTTCTTAGATGAGTCATACAAGCCGGCAACAACCGCACCACCTATGCCAAACAAACCAAGCGCCTTTTGACATGATCGCACAAACATCGAGGGGTCCTCTCGCGTTCATGCGGCACGTGGTAGGTGGATCATAGCAAATTTTGTCGTCAGGTGTCACCTGGCACATCTTTGTTATGATTTGGAGCGCAGGCATCTTGCCCGCGTAAACAATGCACGGGCAGGATGCCCGCATTCCATTCCTACTGACAACCCATGATGTCGGTATAGCACTGTGCCGTAAGTCCCGTTGCGACAGTACATTTCTTCGTACACTCCACACATCCCGCCGACGCAGAACATCCATAGCCCGATAGTCCGCAGGATGACTTCGGTTGAAATCCACATGCACCATTGGTGCATGTGGCCTCTGCACAATCAGGATAAGGGGCTTGGGGACATGTCGTTGCATTTGAACATTGCGAAGATGTTGGCGTCACGCAAGCGCCCGTTGTCGGATCGCATGTCATGCCAAAGTCACAATTCATGACATGGCTGCAGGCTCCATTCATACAACTGTCCGTTGTGCATGACATGCCGTCATCACACGACGTAGAACACGTCGGCGTCGTGTTAGAACAGTCGCCCGTTTGCATATTGCAGGTCTGTGTTCCTGTGCACTTGGGCGTATAAGAACACGCTCCATTCACACATGATGCAACCGCACACGGATACGAAGAACACATGCTCGCTTGTACACATTGATTCGGCGTTGAGACCGTACATACACCGTTGATACATACGTTAGGCGCCAGGCATTGTGCACATGGATCGGGCGGAATACAATTACCAACCTGCGGATCGCACGTCTCGCCTGGCTGACATTTGTTCGTATACACACAACCATTCACAGCGTTGCATGAATCGTTGGTACATAAATTATTATCATTGCAGACGATCTGCGTATGCGAGCATGTGTTATTCGCACAACCATCGGTTGTACATACACTGTTATCATCACAATTTTCGATCTGATACAAAAAGTGCCAGTATGTACTGTACACATCGTACGGCGGATTTCCGTTCATCCAACTGATGCAATTGCATGTCCAGCTGTTGCACGTAATAGGTGCAATGGCGCATCCTGGACAATAATCGGCAAGACATACAGCATCGCATCCGCGACGGCACGTGGTCGCTCCCCAGGTTCCGCACCCATGGGTCGTGTTGCACCCATCGTAGCATCCATCATGCGCGCGACATCCTGCATGGGATCCACATACTTTGCGCATCCATGCATTACGTGCCCATTTGCCTGCGCTTTGTTGACAATAACCACCGTAACTTGTGGTGCAATTGTTGGTGGGGCAATCGGGGCCGCATGTGCCCGAACACATGGCACCGCACGGACGTAAACTGTGCAATCCATCGCCGACCTCATCATCAGCACCCTCACCATCAAAAGGTTGAAACATGCCGATCACAGGGACTGGAAAATCAGTATCCAATCCAACACTATGAGGTTCATCATCGATACTGATTTCCTCAGGGAGCGATTCACCTTCCTCAGGATGCTCGTCATCAACAAGCGTGCAAGAAGCACGCGACAACATCGCATCCAACTTGGGGACATCCGCATCGTACTTCACCAAAAGCTGCCACGGAAGCATCAGGGCCGCCATACGCAACTCGGGATTTTCTGTTGATGGGATCGTCATCGTAAAATCAAAGGCTGGATCTGTATCCGTAAATCCTTCGACCGCATCGGTACACATGGTATCACTCGGCTCAAAACATGCATTGTTCATCGTTTGCGTCTGATGCGTTTTTGCGGTCGTCTGCGCCTGCTCCCACGCATCACGTACCGCGCGCATTTGGACGATACCACAACCCACTGTCGAGACATTCGATCTTTCAAGACATGCCAATTCAACACCAAGAAGCGGCGCAATGTCATCCAACCCATGGGTGTCTATCAACGCACGTAATTTGGATTTTTCATTGTCGCTGAGTGCACCATTGCCGTCGAAGGTCACACCATCAAAGGTCAGTGTGCCCAAAGATTGAAGAGCACCACTCTCGGCAAACAACTTAACCTTCGCAAGTAACGTATGTTCACCCCACGCAAACATTGCCGTGCCCGTGGCCTCACCTGTTTGTGAGCTCAACGACGTCGTAAATGTTCCATCGACGTCATGCTTGGTTGTAAACGTGCCTTTGCATGCGTAAGGATCGCTCTCCAACAACGCATCAAAAGTAACCTGGGGTGTCGCTGAACGTGGTTTTCCTATGGATGACGTTGATGACGTGTCACACCCCGCCAATAGAAAAAATATCCCCAATTGAGCATATCGCAAACAATTCATGGGGATATTTTATATGCTTTTTTGTGTTGAACCAAAAAATGCTAGTGTACACTCATGAGCACATGACCATCGCATATCTCGGACCCTCGGGTACTTACAGTGAACTCGCCGCACAACAACTGAACCGCGGTTCAGCCATCCCCATGCCCACCATTCCTGCGGTGTTTCAGGCTGTGGCCGATGGCAAAGCAGCCCTCGGTGTGGTGCCCCTTGAAAACTTAATCCATGGACCTGTCACCGAAACCTTGGATACATTTTATCGATTTGCCGATGCCATCCGTATTGTCGATATGCGCATGGTCGATGTGGTCCACGCATTGGGATGTCTTAAACCCAACACACCTATTCATCGCATTTTTTCAAAAGACGTTGCCCTTCAACAATGTGGCCATTACCTTGATGCCCATTATCCAGCCGCCTTGCGGGTGGCAGCATCAAGCACAGCGCAGGCAGTAAGTCTTATTGCCGAACAAAAACTGACCGATGCCGCGGCCATCGCACGCACAGCGACATTGTGCGAAGCGGGTTTCACAATCCTTGCCGAAAATATTGGCGACGTTGCCCATAATCGCACACGCTTTGCGGTGATCGCCCGAGATGATGCCCAAAGTATCCCGACAGGCCGTGATAGCACGTTGCTTGTGATCCACCCCCATTCCGATCGCGTGGGACTTTTACGCGATATATTGCACATCATCAGCGATCGACATGGCATCAACTTGTGCAATATTCATTCACGCCCCGATACCCAAGGTGGGGTACGTTTTTACATCGAAGTAGAAGGCCATCGTGATGACCATGAATTAAGCGCCTGTTTGACCGATATCGAAGCTTTGCTTCACGGAACGGGCATCCGGGTGGCCATTTTTGGTTCATACCCACGCATCTCCTTTGCACCTTCGCACATTCAGACCATCGGCATCATTGGCGGTACAGGCCGCATGGGGCAATGGTTGAAAAGCCTCTTTGAAAAAGAGGGATGCCGTGTCTTGATTGCAGGAAGAAAAACAGAATTAACACCTGAACAATGTGCCGAACGATCAGATGCCGTTTTAATCAATGTTCCCATCACTGAAACGCACAATACCATCGCACGCATTGCGCCGCACATGCGCAAAGGCACATTGCTCGTCGACAATACATCGATCAAAGCAGATCCGGTGCGTGCCATGCTTGAATATGCACCCCAAGGCGTTGAAGTGCTCGGCATGCACACCGTGTTTGGTCCATCCACCCCTGATCTCAAAGATCAAAATGTGGTGTTTGTTCGCACCGATCGTTCGGGCGCATTGGCCGACCACTGGATCGCGATGTTCTACAAGCACGGTGCCCACATCACGCTTAGCAGCTGCGAAGAACACGACAAGCAAATGGCGTTTCATCAAAACCTTGAGCATTTCACCAAAGCGATTACTGCACACATTTTGCATACGCAATTCAATGGTGAGGACATGGATGCCTTTGCATCACCCAATTCCCGCGAAACTTTGCGTATTTTGCATCGTATGCTAGGTCAAGATCCCGAATTATTTGGACAGATCCAACAATTCAATGAACAAGGTCCTGCGATGATCACGGCTTTTGCTGAAATGGCCGCGAAAGTCGCCAAATCGATTGCCAAGGGCGATAGCAAAGCGTTTACGAATTGCCTGAAATTGTAGAGCGGCTGGGATCACGTAGCGGCGCAGCTTGCTGCGCCGCTACGTCATGATGAACTAACATTTTTTTTGCGCGAGCTATAGACCCCAACCGTCACATGCTACAATACCCCTATGCTTTTGCGCATTAAACCCATCCTCGCATGTTGCATCACATTGGTATTATCGGTCGCGGCATGCAAAACAACATCAGAGCGCCCTATTCCGCCCGATACCGACAGTGATGGTATTATCGATGAAATTGACAATTGCCCCAATACACCCAATCCCATCGTGTTCCCCGCAACAACACAAGGCGATCTTGATGGCGATGATATTGGCGATGTTTGTGATTCTAACGACGATGGTGATGATTTTAATGATGATGAAGACAATTGTCCGCGTGTAGATAACAATCAAGACGACACAGATCAAGATGGTGTTGGTAACGCTTGTGACAACTGCCCCAATGTAGACAATGGCCCTGCTCAGGAAAATGTCGCGAACGTTGGCAATCAACTCGATACCGACAACGACGGTACCGGCAACGCGTGCGACACCGACAGCGATGACGACGGTGTCAATGACTTCGAAAATGATGGAACAACCCGCAAAGACAATTGCCCTGAAGTCAGCAATCCCGAACAAGATCGTTCAGATGACGACCCATGGGGTGACGCATGCGACAATTGCCCATTGGTCTCAAACGAAAACCAAACAAATACAGATCTCGCCAATGATGGCGGTGACGCATGCGATTCTGACGATGACAATGACACCATCGCGGACACAGTCGATAACTGTCCATTGATTGCAAATCAAAATCAAATAAACACGGATCTTTCGAATGACGGCGGTGATGTATGCGATTCAGACGATGACAACGATACAGTCCTAGACACAACTGACAACTGTTCACTCATATCAAATCAAGACCAAGCCAATTATGATAATGATAGTTTAGGCGATGTGTGTGACGACAGCGACAATGACACCGTGATGGATGATACAGACAATTGCCGAACAACGTCCAACACAGATCAAGCAGATCAGGATAAAACAGAGGACACGACCGACGGGTTGGGCGACGCATGCGACAATTGCCCAAGCATCTTCAATGCAGATCAACTGAACACCGATGGCGATGGTCTAGGCAATGCATGCGATCCCGATGATGATGGCGATGGGATCAACGATTTCAAACAGGGAAGCACCACCGATGCGCTCGACAACTGCCCACTTCTTGCGAATCAAGACCAAATCAATACCGATGGCGATGGCCTCGGCAATGCGTGTGATAATGACAATGACAATGATGGTACAGTGGATACGTTAGATGCTTGCGATTACAACCCTACCCTACAATCTCTTCCAGACGGCACCACAACACCTGTCGCGGATGGTATTGCTATTGCAGGATGTGACAATTGCCCAGCCGTGCCCAATCCCGACCAATCACGCGCAGGTCAAAACACAGACAGCAGCCGAACAGAATTGTTTGCATTAGGTTTGGGTGATGCATGTGCGATCAAAAAAGTAGCAGCCGGACTTTATCACAACTGCATCTTGACCTATGCCGGTCGTGTTAAATGCTGGGGGGATAACGGGGAAAAGCAACTTGGCTATGGATCGAGTGATACAAGCGATCGTGGTACTGCCGCGAATCAGATGGGAACCAACCTTCTATCCGTCAACTTTGGTTCACTCACTGCGGTTGATATTGCCGGAGGTGAATTGCATACCTGTGCCATACTCAAAGGAGCGAACAACTTAAAAGTGGTCAAATGTTGGGGTTCTCACAGAAGCGAGGGAATACTTGGTATCGCTGCAAATGCTGTCATTCCTTCACCCAACATAACCGACACCGAAATAAACATACCTGTAGCCTTTGATCCTTCTCTCACAGGCGACATCACCAGCCTTGCCGCAGGATCCAGGCAAACATGCGTGCTCATAGGAGGCAAACCTGTCTGCTGGGGCTCCGGTTATCACGGTGGACTCGGAGATCAGACTCTCACGCACACATCTGAAAAACTGTCCCCTATTCCCGCTGCAAGCCTCACCAGTGGGAATGACCGTTTTGCAGAAATCAGTGTCAGTCTATTTTCCGCATGCGCGCGCAATGCCAACGCGATTAAGTGCTGGGGAGAAAACTTTCATGGCATGCTCGGTATCAATGCAGCGAGTACAACTGAACTAACGTCGGTACCCAGTGATTCAATTTTAGGATTTCCTGGCGCAACGTTCATCGCCATACGAGGATCTCAAAATAGAAATGTAGCGACAGATCAATACAACACACATCGATGTGCAATCTATCATACAAACAGCACACCAAACAATTCATTGAAATGTTGGGGCCATAATTATTGGGGACAATGTGGAAGAGATGATCTTCTCGAAGATATAGGTTCTAATTCAGGCAATAATGCGATGAGCAAGGCCAAAGACGTCATTCTTATCCCCTCTTCCGATACGACCATAACCAACCTCACAGTTATTGATGCAAGCCTAGGCGCCCGCCATACCTGTGCACTTTATAAATACACGAAAACAGAGGGAAACTGCATAAGCGAAAAACAAGATATTAAATGCTGGGGTGATAATGAATACAATCAGGCAGGACAAACAGATACATCGATTGACTACGGCGACAATTCCCCTTTTGTTTCGGCGACATCAACTCTTTTCAGCGGAAATATCTCGGCCAACGGAACGGATAGTTCATGTATAACCTCTGAATATCCTATCCAACTCGCTTCAGGTCTCCTTCACAATTGTGTTCTCACCAGCAAGAATAACGTCGGGTGCTGGGGCCGTAATGCTGATGGGCAACTGGGGAAAGGAAATACAGGCGACGTCAACTTAAACACATCAACTTTCATTGATTTGGGTCTTCGCCCATAATAAACCTCCACTTTTGGCAACCCACGGCATCATGTTACAATATCCTCATGCTTCTTCGCATCGCCCAAGCCTTCGTATGTTGCATCACATTGGCATTATCGGCCGCGGCATGCACAACAACATAAGAGCGCCCTATTCCGCCCGATACCGATGCGGATGGTATTGTGGATGAAATCGACAATTGCCCAAATATATCGAATCTCGATCAAACCAATACCAATGATGATGCCATGGGAGATGTGTGTGATGTGGTGATCATGAAAATGAAATGGGACTGCTCTCAAATTCGTGAACTTAGGAAGTGGATTCATTGCCACAGATATCGCCGCGGGGCATGACCACACCTGCGCAATTCTTAAAAATGAAACGGGCATTCCAAGCATCAAATTCTGGGGGGAGATCGCAGTAGACACCCCGATAATGGGCAAGAAGGTGTTATTGGTGTATCGACAACAGGATCGGTGACATCAACGATTAGTGTGAACAATTTAACAACACCAGTCAACGCCAACTCGACAATCAATCCATTTCATTTGCACTCGCGGGCCCTATCACCAGCATTTCCGCAAACTCACGGCTCACATGTGTTCTCATGGGTGGAAAACCGGTATGCTGGGGCACTGACAGATATGGAGGATTGGGTAACAACGAAAGTTGCGTTACTGCAGGAGAGCCTTGCCTCACTAGCGCAGTCAACACAAGCAACCTCACTTCACCCATCCCTGCTGTGCAACTAAGCGATTGCGGTGTTAAATATAGGCACATCATCAATCAACGCCATGAGTGCAGCACAGAACGTGAGCTTAATAAATAACAGCACCCCCACCAACGTCATCGATGCCAGTCACGGCTGGGTCAACACCTGTGCCATTTATGAGTACGAAGCAACATTCACAGGAAATAAATCGGTGATAACATCGACCGATTCATGCAAAGTTTCTGAATATCCCCTCGCGGTGAGTTCCGGTCGCGAACACAGTTGCTTTCTTACAAGTCTCAATCGCGTCGTGTGCTGGGGATATAATGGGTATGGGCAGCTTGGGTTGGGGATCCCTACGACGATGAAGGCCTTCAGCGCCACGAACATCGTAAAGCTAGGACTCGTATTAACCGAGTGATCCCGTCATCCGCCAAACGTCTGTTTTTATGCTATAATCAGGAAATGCTTCGCTTATCGCTTTTGATTTCATTATGCGTTGTGATGATTGCATGCCAAGAAAGTACCCAGCGCCCCATTCCTCCCGACACCGATGGAGATGGCGTTATAGATGAGATCGACAATTGCCCCAATATGGCCTATTTGGATCAAGCCGATCTTGATGACGACGGCATGGGCGATGTCTGTGACACCGATGCTGATAACGATGGCGTCGATGACAAAACCATAAGCGTTGACGGCAAAACGGCCACCGCGTGCACAGCAGGTGACGGATGCGATAATTGTCCACTGATTGCGACTGATAACCAAACCGATATAGATGGCGACGACGTTGGTGATGCATGCGACACCGATACAGATGGCGATGGCGTCGATGACAAAACCATAAGCGTTGACGGCAAAACGGCCACCGCGTGCACAGCAGG
>SYDY01000038.1 GCA_005801425.1 Bdellovibrionales bacterium
AGGGCGGACACGGGGGTCCGCCCCTACAGCAAAGCAAAGCAACACCAAACTCAAAAAAACATGATGCTGATAGCTATCGAGCAAGCTGATGAACCACGAAGCGGTGTGAAGAAATACTGCAATCCAGTACAGCCATGGATGTCGTGGTAACGTGAATGCAGCCGTACAACATGCGATGCTCGTTGCAACAAGAAGCCCACCGGCAAACCAGGGTGACGGAACAAACGTGATGGCGCTCCAATGCGCTACATTGAAACCATCAAGCCCGTAGCGACCCACATGGGATAAGCGCAGAAGTATGCAGTCGAGTGCAATCATACAAAAGATAATGCGTTGCATCGCAAGCCAGCGTGTGTTTTCCACGGGCGCATCGAAATAACGGATTAGGAGCATACAAACGTCCAAGGTTCAGAGACTGTATTGTCGTTGCATGTTCGTTCGATGTGTATTGTTTTAACGTGCTCTTGTGTGCATAGGCGTTTTGCAACGGCAGTCCATACGGTCGGCCATCCACGTCGCATGAGTGCATGCCATGCGGGATGAAATTTATGCTTGATATCGAGGATTTGGTGATCACCATAAACAGTCACGCGACACTTGCGCACCCGTTCGGCCGAAAACATGCGCCATGCAAAGCGCTCGTCGTTGGGATTGTTTCCCAAGTAGTAATGCAGTGGGCTTAATAGAATGAATAACGCGAAAACGAGAATTGCGAAATTGCGCACGGATCAACCCGTTGCAGAAAGGCCATTGTTGAGCTGTTTGCGGCATTCTTCGACCACACTGGCGGAAGGAACGATTTTCTGAATGGCTTCCACGCTCTTGCCTGCTTGCCAAAAATCTTTGGACGACATGGGACGTTGCAAACTGCGTTTGAGATCCCACAGAGCGCGCACCGTATAGGCCATACGCATCCAGTGCTTGGTTTTGTGTCCACGCAGCATCCAGCGGGCGAGTGGGCTTGCTTTGGTACCGATGCGTTGAATGGATGGCGTGTTGATGACCGCCACAGGAACACCGGTGATGCGTTCAGAATGGACGATATCATCGGCGTCGCTATTGATGATGGCTTGTTTGTAATCGGGATGGGCTTTACATTCGTCGGTGGCGATGAATCGTGTGCCCATTTGAACCCCAGCATAACCGATGTCGAGTGCACGGCGAAATCCAGAACCATCGGCAATGCCGCCCGCGCACAGTACCGGTTTATCGAACACGGAAAGTTCTTTGAACAATTCTTCCATGCCGAGATGTCCCGCATGGCCCCCGGCGCGTTTGTTCACTGCGATGAGACCATCGACACCAGCATCTACGGCTTTTTTTGCCCACTTGGCTTCGGTGACATCATGGTAAACAATGCCGCCTTTGGCGTGGGCTTTGTCGACCACCCATTTGGGATTACCAAGCGACGTGATGAAAAATCGAACGCCCATTTCCAAAGAAATGTCCACGTATTTTTCCATGCGATCCTGGTAAGCTTTGGAAGACTTTTCGGTGATCACATTGAGCCCAATAGGACGATCTGTTTGAGATAGGATAAATTCCATGCCTTCGCGAAAGTTATAACCATGCACAAAAACAAGGGATAATGGCTGCACAATGCCGATGCCGCCTGC
Organism: Bdellovibrionales bacterium; assembly: GCA_005801425.1. Taxonomy (GTDB): domain Bacteria; phylum Myxococcota; class XYA12-FULL-58-9; order XYA12-FULL-58-9; family SYDY01; genus SYDY01. The sequence continues at coordinate 1,617 of SYDY01000038.1, forward strand.
CTCTGATACGGCCGCAACCAACTCAGGATTGCTGCACGGGTACATGGGCCCGCACACGAGGGGAACTTCAATACCAATCGACCGTTCAAAGCGTGTATCGCGTGTGGACATAGACATATGGCATATCAGAGGGTGTAGGACTCAGCAATATCATCATCTTCCGTGATACGCGGTGTTTTGACTGCGTCCCGCCATGCACGCAGATAACAGCCTAAAAGATAGACCAAACCGCCAATCCACAGAATGTTGACATCGGCGTCATGCCCAGTGCTGCTCATTGACTGAATGGCAAGGAAGAGCATGGCCACAAGTTCGGTAAGGGCAGCATCGCCAGACATCTCGCCGCTTGCGAATGGAACGCTGATGGGGGAATGAAGTGTGAAGCTTTGTTCGGGAACGGTCGTGTCAATCAATCCCATACTCATACGTGTGGCTGCTGCAAGCATAAACGGAACGGGCGCTGTTTGCATGAGCCACAAGGTTGGATCGATGATCAAATCCAGGCGGGTTCGTTGTGGATTGTGCGCATGACCGCGAATGCCTTTGGGGAGGGCGAGAATTGCCCATAATCCAACGCATCCTGCGGCCAATGTGTTGGTGTGGGTGAATATCGATGGGGTACCCAATAGTTGTGCCAGCGTATTTGTTATTTCAGCGTTGGACCCTTTTGTCGCTGTGATCGTGGTGAGGCTGCAGTTGACCCACGTTGCCGTGTTGGCGATGCATTGTAGGGCATTGCCCGATGTTTCTTGCAGGAGCTCCGCAATCATATCCGTGTAGCCTGGAGGAAGATCCGGAATGTTGATTCTTAATGCTCCATTGCCACCGGCAGTGACTGCGCCTTCTACACTGACGCGTATGGGCACATTAAGGGCTGCACTGCCTACGACGGCGGCGGCACCCAGCGTGCTCACCAATTTGCGGAGGTCATCGAGATTTTGCAGTGCGCCCTGTTGGAGAACATCCTTATATGACTTATGGACATGTTTTGGTGACGCTTGAAGCGGTGCGTAGCGGGTAACGCTTGCCATGTTTTCTCCTAGGGGCTCAGTACGCATGGGCTTTTGTCGCATGATGTAGTCATTGGCAATGTATGCAAACCATGAAAATGCGGCTTGACCACGCACCGCGCCGACGTGGTATTCTCTATCGATGGGTGATCGAATTACGATTAAGAGCGCGGCCGATATTGAAGCCATGCGCCATGTGTGCATTTTGGCGGCTGAGACTCTCAAGCGCGCCGGTGAAATGGTGAAAGCTGGGATCACCACCGAAGATATCAACACCTTTGTACATCAATATACCATCGATGCAGGCGCGATCCCTGCGCCACTCAATTACAAGGGTTTTCCAAAATCGGTGTGCACCTCGGTGAACGATGTGGTGTGTCACGGTATTCCATCACGCAAAATTGTTTTGCGCGATGGCGATATCGTTAATATCGATGTCACTACCATTGTGGCAGGTTTTCACGGCGATACCTCCAAAACATTCGCTGTGGGCAAAATCACGGAGCGTGCACAACGTTTGATCGACGACACCGAAGAATGTTTACGCCGCGGCATTGCCGTTGTTAAACCTGGCGCGCGTGTTCGCGATATTGGTGAAGCCATTGAAAAATACGCGGCACCTTTGGGCTATGGTATTGTGCGGGATTACACGGGGCATGGCATTGGTCGTATCTTTCACGAAGCACCTCAAATTCCCCATTACCGTTTTACATCGGGACCCAATCCGCGGCTTGTGCAGGGCATGATTTTTACCATTGAGCCCATGATCAATTTGGGTTCCCATGAAACGGAACTTGATGCGGAAGACGGCTGGACGGTATACACCGCCGACGGGTCACTTTCTGCCCAATGCGAGCACACAGTGCTTGTGACTGAAACCGGTGTGGATGTGTTGACTTCATGGGATCTTCTCACGTGACATTATCAAATCAAGAACATGGATTCATGGCGCGTGCCATTGAACTGGCGGCGCGTGGAAGGGGACGTACAAGTCCTAATCCTATCGTGGGATGTGTTCTGGTACGTTCTAAAAAAATCGTGGGTGAAGGTTACCATCGTAAAATAGGTGGGGCCCATGCCGAAGTTGAAGCCTTGCGTGTCGCAGGTGATCAGGCCAAAGGTGCCACGGCTTATATCACGCTTGAACCCTGCAATCATCATGGTCGAACACCGCCTTGTACCGATGCATTGATTGCTGCGGGGGTGAAACGTGTGGTGGTCGGTATTCGCGATCCCAATCCGGTGGTGAGTGGCCGTGGTTTGCGACGATTGCGTGCAGCTGGCATTGACGTGTCCGTGGGACTTTGTGCGTCTGCATGCAAAGAATTGATCGCCGATTATCTTGTGTGGCGGAACGAAGCGCGTCCGATGATCACACTTAAAATTGCACAAAGTCTTGATGGGCGTGTGGCCACGGCATCAGGCGAATCGCAATGGATCACGGGTGACGCAGCACGCAAACATGGTCACATGCTGCGTGCACAACATGATGCCATGATGGTGGGCGTGGGCACGGTGCTTGCCGATGATCCAAAACTTACATGCCGCGTGCGCGGTGGACGCGATCCCACACGCATTGTTCTCGACACCCATGCGCGAACACCTGTTGATTCACACATTGTGCGTGCAGCAAAAACATCCAAAGCGCCCACGTGGATTGTGCTGGGGGAGGGCGCACCGCAATCACGTGTTGCTGCGCTTTCTCATGCAGGCGTTCATGTGATTACATGTGAATTGGGGCTCGATGGACGCGTTGAGCTGAATGCATGTTTGAAAGCACTTGCGGCACGGGATATTTTGTCTGTTTTGGTTGAAGGCGGTCCTTGTGTTTCTGCATCGATGCTGCGTGCTGATGTGGTTGATCGTATCATGCTTTATCAAGCACCCATGTTTCTCGGCGCACCCGGCAAAGCGAGTGTGGGCGACGTGAACATTGTATTGTTAAACGATGTGATGCGTTTTACGTGTGTTCAGACCCAGTTGCTGGGGGATGATGTTCTACTTGAAATGAGGCGGTGGTAGCGGCGCAGCTTGCTGCGCCATGGGCGTATCTCTTCGGTGTTTTTGACCTTCTGCTTTGCTGCATTATTTAAAAAAGCGACTGAAAGGTGACGTGTATCGCTTAGCGACGGCGGGGCGCAGCATAGGCATTTTCTATGAACTGTGGGGGATAATTTTGGAGTTTGGTTGCAATTAATTCTTAAAGGACATCGCCAGTAAGTGCTGCGTGGGCTTCCTGACAGCTCGCGCTTCGCATCGCCCAAGGTGACATCGCGGAGCGCTCGAGCGGCCAAATCCGTGGGCCCAACGGACACTGCGTACGGTGGAAGGACGCCATCAGCACCGCGAGCTGCCATAAAAACATATAGCGCCACAATAAGTGTCTATGGTGCTAATTTAGCCAACTTCACACAGCATAAGCCCCGCTTGGGTTTGGGTGTTCAATGGTACGGCCCCACCGTCATTTCGAGCCCGAGCCATCGGGCGAAGCAACCCAGACTAACGATCCTCTAATCGAACGAATTCAGTACGATTGCCCAGCATTTATGGCGCAGCAAGCCACGCCGCTACATTTCGACCACCTTCTTCAACCCCGCAAGTACCGTATTCCAATTGTTCTTGCTGTGTTCTGCCTTTTCTTGGGACTCGATGTTGGTTTGATCGATGCGTACCTGAATACCCTGCGGCGTTTCTTCAAGATGGTACGTAATAATTTGTCGCAGATGGGGCAGATCTTCGTGACCGCAGAAATTGCTCCAATAGTTATAAGAAAGATGGGTCATGGGTTCAAAGGTCAGTACGGTTCCTTTGTCTTCGTAGGCTTTGCCATCCCATTCGCCGCGGAAAACAATATCGGATCCAACTTTCCAATGGGTTACCAATGTGGTTCCAAAAAAGTATTGTTTGACCCATTCGGGCTTTGTGAGTGCGTCCCAAACTTTTGATCGGAGTGCCTGGACGGTAATTGTTGCGGTTGCACTGTATGTCATGACCGATATTTTCTTTTGCATTGCAGGGAAAGACAAGATTGATGGCCAAATCATGACGCGGAAAAGTAAGATGTCCCCAGCTTAAGAAAAATGATTGGCATCGTGACGATTTTAAACCGCCGTCAGTGAACCCTTATAAAAGTCTTCGATGACTTCGGCATATTTGGTTTCAACCACTTTGCGTTTGACTTTGAGGCTTGGTGTCAACTCACCTTCTTCGATGCTCAAATCATGGGGAAGCACGGCAAACTTTTTGATGGTCTCGTAGCTTGCCAAACCACTGTTGAGTTCATCGACGGCGTTTTGCACAATATGCAACACGGCTTTGTCGTGGGTGAGGGTTTCGTAGTCCTCGTTGAGTCCTTGTTCTTTGGCCCAGTGGGCGAGGGCGTCAGGATCCAGTGTCACCAATGCACTGCAAAAATTACGGTTGTTGCCATGCACAAGCACTTGGCTCAAAAATGGTGAAAGTGATTTGAGTCGACCTTCGATGTGTTGCGGCGCGACGTACTTGCCGCCCGATGTTTTGATCAAATCTTTTTTACGGTCGGTAATTTTAAGTCGGCGTCGTGAATCGAGTTCGCCGATATCACCGGTACGCAGCCAACCATCGGGCGTGAATGATTCGGCGGTGGCTTCAGGCATGTTGTGATAGCCTTGCATGATACCAGGACCACGCAATAAAATTTCGCCATCTTCCGGTGCAATTTTGACTTCCACACCATCAAGCGGTTCGCCAACCGTGCCAAAGGCAAAGGTATCAGGACGATTGATGAAGCTTGCAGCACAGGATTCCGTAAGTCCGTAGCCTTCAAGAATCAAAATACCCGCGGCGTGAAAAAATTCGGCCATTTCACGTGAAAGCGGGGCGCTTCCCGAAACAAAAAACCGAATGCGTCCACCAAAACGTGCTTTGAGTTTGGAGAATACCAGTTTATCGGCAATGGCATATTGAATGCGCAACAGGCCGCTGGGTTCATTACCTTGTTGTTTGATGGCCGAAACCTTGCGCCCAATGCCCACGGCCCATCGGAAGATGTTCCACTTCACAGGCCCGCCTTGCTTCGCCCCGGTGACAACCTTGTTGTACACTTTTTCAAAAATGCGCGGTGCGGCGGCCATGAACGTGGGCCTGATGACGGCAAGATTGTCGACAATTTTGGGAATGCGTCCATCGACCGTGGTGCGAAATCCTACGTGAAGCTGAAACCCTAGAAGCACTTTGCCAAACACGTGCGAAAGTGGGAGCCACAGAAATTGATGATCGTCTTGATACAACACACCTGTTTCTGCCAACGCCTGGGCTTCAAAAGTCCATGCGCGATGCAAAAGCTCCACACCTTTGGGACGGCCCGTGGTGCCTGATGTGTAAATGAGTGTTGCGAGATGAGATGGTGTCAATTGTTCTTGGCATAGGCGCAGTGCTTGCGGTTGGTCCTGAATATGATCGCGGCCCAGTTCTTCGAGATCATCAAGCGACATGACCCAACCAAGAATATCGTATTCGCATGGGGTGATGGTGATGACGGCTGCAACATCGGGCAGCAGATGTCGCGACCCAAGAAGCTTATCGAGCTGCTTTTGATCTTCAACAAACACAAAACGCGAAGAGGAATCGTTGAGAATGTACGTGCATTCTTCGGCGGTATTGGATGGATACACCGTGGTGGTGGCGCCTGCCGCGCAGACGATCCCAAGATCGGCCATGATCCATTCAAAGCGCGTATTGGCAATGATCGCACAGCGCTCTTCGGGCTTAAGGCCAAGCACCAAAAGACCCGCGGCGATGTGGTCGACCCGGTGGCCAACCTCGGCCCATGTGCGCGACTGCCATCCCGAATCACCATGCGGATAGGTGAAGGCAATATCGTTGGGTGATGACTTGATGCGATAGGCAAGAAGTGCGGGAACATGCGGAAACTTTGGTTCACGTGTCATGAAACTACCCTCCATCGTGATGCTTTGGGAGGTGTATCATGGTGTGGGGGGGATTTGAATAGGAAGAGGGAAGGGGGGAGATCTGCGTTTGGATTTGGGTTTCTAAATTATGGTACGCGGCCTTTTAGCGCTATTTCGCGTGCTTCTTCGCGTGCATATTGTGCATCACCCTCGAGAACGGCAAGGGCTTCGGGGGCCCAAGGTGTCCCATTGGCTGCTGCATGCAATGCAAGTGATGCCTGTGAATAGAGTTGAATTTTATAGTGACTGGCGAACGTTGCATGTTCTTTGCGGGTTCCGCGATACGCTTTTTCACCCGCTTCGGCCGTATCGCCGACTGCCCAGCCATTAGGATAGCCCATCTCTGTACTGAGAAGGATTGTACGCGCATGGGTGGTCATTTGACGGTTTGCTGAGTTTCGTAGATCATTGAGAACAATACCTTTGGATGAATCCAGACCGTTTGCGAGAATATCACCTAAGAAATTGTTTGCCGCTTGTTGGGCTTGAATATCAATTTCTAGTTTTTTCGGTTCTGTCTCCGAAACGCGCGCTCCTTCGAAGAAAGCCGTTTTTATTTTATTCTCAAATTCATGCATATCGCTCAGCTCGCTGGGAGAAGCAGTCGCTTTTCGCCATGCTTCGTAGGCGTCGTACTTCGCTTGCAGCTGTGGATTATCGATGACGAGATTTTCTTCAACAAATTCTTTGTACTCATTGGCAGCACGACCATACTGGTCGACCACTTCTTGGTTGGCATTGAAACGAGACAGATGGTCGACTCTTTCTTTTCCTTTTGGGGAAAGCCTGTCAGCGAGAAGAACGCCACGATTGGCAAGACCCTTTTCGTTCACGCTTGCGGGGTCGATACCGTGTTTCTCACAGGTTACAGCAATCCACTTGGGTAGATTACCCGCAAGACTCGGATTTTCTGCAATCTTTGCATGGTAGTGCTCTATCTCTTGTTGATAACCGGACCATACTTTGTCGGTTGCTTGTGCTACGTCGGCCTTCGATGCAGGCTTGAGTTCTATGTTTACACCGCGAGCACGCGCGTTCTCAATACTTGCGAAAGCTTTTTTAAGATCATCCAGATCGCGATTGTACATTCCACCACCCTGGATACCGTAACGCATTTTTGTGTCACCGGGTGGAATATCTAATGGACGCTCCATGGAGAGATAGACCATTTCCAAGGGGCCTTGATAGTCGGTCGGGAGGTTGGCAGGATCCACAATGCGTCCTGTGCTGTCTCTAAACGCGAGAATGACTCGGTCTGTCGCTGGATTACCTCCCATTTTTCCATCAGGGCCTACGACACCTGCAGAGCCTGAATTACCGAGTATATCTCCAACGACTCTGCCGAAATTGGCGTGAGGATTTAATGCTTCTTCTTGGCTAAGTGGTACAGTGTAGCCTTCAAGAGACGCATCGGATTTTCGACCACCGGATATCACTTGAACAGGGGTCCCCGGTTCTGCAGTTCGTTGGCGACTTGTGACGCCATCTTTGCCCATTAGAAAGTGGGTAGGGAGAGTTAGAAATGATGCTACGTCGACGAGTGTTCCACTGGAGATAAGTTGCAATGCGATATCAATGGTTTGCTGTGTGCCTTTGATGCGCGTGTTGAGATCCTGAAGAGCCCGCAAATCGCTAAGGGGTGGAGTTCTTGTTTGTGTATTAAATGTCTGTTGCGCTTTTTCTAATGTTGTTGTGGCTTGTGAAAAAACAAGTTCTGCCGCTGTCACCTTATCGTTGTTCGCTTGTACGATGGTCTGCAGTTTTTGCTGCAAACTCGTGACAGTTTCTTTGGCTTGCGCTTGCGATAGGGTGGCTTTGTCTACGGCACTTTGTGCTTTTGCAACGGCGCTTTCCAGCGCTGTTATTTTTGCAGGGTCAAGCGGCGGTTGCGTGGCTATTGCATCTGCGAGAGATTTATGAGCCTTTTTCAGTGCGCCACTCGCATCATTAAGTGACTTGTCGGCTCTCCGTAGAACATTTTTTGCTTGGAGCAGCTCTTTATTGGCTTGGTGTATGGGAGCTCGTGCATCTTCAAGATCTTTCCTTGCTTGCGTGAACGCTATTTGCGCTTGATCTTTGGCTTGCACAAAACCATCAAAGTCTTTGCGTATTGTGCCACTGATGCTTGCTGTGCTTTTTTCGAGATCGGCTTTTTGTTGGCAAAGTTTTTTTAATTGATCAGAGGCAGCATTGAGATGCTGCATGACAGGTCCGTCGTTTTGTGCTTGGAGCCATTTTACATCAACACCACAATGATCATGTGTCGCTTTGGCCAAGGATGCATCCATGCGACCACTGGTTAGTGCACCTTCCAATTGTTCGAAAACTCGGGCCGTTTCTTGGGTACGTACGTTGTTGGCATCTGCAGGGTTTGAATAGGATTGCGGAGGATGTAATGCTGTAAGCTTGTCGCCAGCACTTTTTGCATATTGTGAGGCCGTGGTGGGCGTTAACCTGACTTGGGATGCATGCGGTGGCACATCTCCGCTTGCTTTTCGCGACGTCGCTTCAAAAGATCTTTGAAGTTCTTTTGTGTTGCCATGTTTAAGTCCTTTTAGTGAGACCGTCGGAGCTCTGTCGCGTGAGAGAGAAGCAGGCTGATCGCCGCTGACCAGCGAATCTATTGCTTGCTGAATAACTGGGCCCCTCGTTTTTTGTGGGGCGCCTGTTGAAGGGAGTGAGGAATCACCTTCTGATGCTTGGCGTGATACATGCTGCTGAGCTGTCGTGGGGGTTGTCGCCATAGTTATATCTTCCTGCTGCTTACGATGGTTTCATTACCATCCGCGATCAGTAGTATAGCGGATATTTTTTTTTGCGCTGTAGGAAATAAGGCCAACGTATACAAAAGTAGGGAAACGACGATCGTAAGGTTCTGGCTGGAGTTACCCGGAATTCATGACTGCTCATTTCTCCCTTTGCCCATCTAAGATCTCCCGCCCAACCATCGCCTTAGATCGCGCGCTTACGCCGACGTCTGTGGCAATGGACATCCACTGAGATGTGGCATGGCGCACGTCATCGATGATCTGTTGTGCGCGGGATTTTTCGATGCCTGCAATCTCGGCAAGTTTGAGCAGATGCGATTGACCTGGTCGTTTTCCTTCTCCCATGATCGTGGTGCAATGTTCTCCTGCGGGACCACCGGAAAAAGTAAGATCGTAGGCCGGTGAGACGTGCCATTGACCATCGCGATCCATCACGAAGGAAAAATTCTTGGCGTGATCATCGCGGTTGTGGGCAAGCACATTAAAAACACAGGCCCTGAATTGTTTTTCGGCTTCGCGACTGTCTTGGGTCAGCCAAAGGGTGGCTTTCAAAATGGTTTCGTAATCCAGATTGGGCATGCGATGATCGGCATGCAAAAGTCCGCTGATGCTGTGCACATGCACACGCTCACCATGCACACGATCAAAGCGTTGCACGCCAAAATAGCCTGGTTCCGTACGCGATGGGAAAAGTTTGGCGGGTGGCATGATCAATCCCGCCTTCAGAGCCATCAGGTGATAGGCATATTCGATGGGTGCAATATCGGTTGGATCTGCTGATGAACGAAATTTTACAAGCCAGTACAACCCATCGTCGAGAAGCATCGCCTTCGGGCGCGCTCCCGCCGACGAGCCATTCACTGCAAGCAATTCATCCAACGCGTTGTCGTCGTCGGTGGTTAAAAATTGCTGGGCGACTTGGGCAAGATGATCAAGATGCGTGCTCGAATGCAATAGTGGAAATTCAATTTCAGGTTCATAGGCCAACGCGCCCATACCACCGTGTCCGACGTATTGAAGTCGATCAAGCGGCGTGAGCGACTGAGGGGATAAACCCAACGCCATCAATTTTCGATCCACAAGCAACCGTCCCCATCCATCGGGCAGGCTGTCATTAAAAATACCAAACAGGCCGTCAAACGTGCGATCATCGCATCGCATGATCCCTGGCTTCAAGGGCAACTTCATGGGCGAGAGTGACAAACCCCGTGCCAAAAAATCATCGTCGTAGGAAAAATCAATGGAACGATCTTGAAGGACGAGGCGCCCCATCAAGCAGCGCTGTCCACCGCCCACGTACCACACATGAAGTGCTCGAATTGCCTCGTGCATTACCGTCGTCCTCGTTTGCGTATTTTTTGTTTGAGCAGCACATCCATGGATGGCAATGACGTGGGATCGGTGGGCGCAAACAACGCGGCAAATTCTTGGAGTGCCCCCAAAGCCATGGCCAGTTTCAACAATGCGCCCAGGGAAATATGGCCTGTGCGCTCAAATTTTTTGAGGGTGCCGAGGCTCACGCCTGAGCGGTCGGCTAAGGATTGTTGGGTCAGATTAAGCGCAAGGCGTTTGGCCTGTGCTCTTTGGGCGATTTTGATGCTTACTTCGGTTGGGGTGAAAAATATAAAGGATAGCATAGTAGCCCTTGTGTTCTTATTATGCACACAAAGGATACCATAGTATTCACTATATCGCCATTAAGTGGGGGAAGTTTTACTGCTTTTTATGGGGAACGGGAAGTTTCAGCTTCTTGGGAGCAGGCGCACCCGATTCACTGCCTGCAATACTTCGTTGATGACGCACAGCCTGTGACCACGCATTCCACTGGTCTACAGAGCTCTCGTCCGCCACGGATGGCACAGAACCTCCTGCCCCAGTGGCGGGCTTGGTAGCCCCGGGCGTGGCGCGAGCAGCATCCGATCCGTCACCTGTTACTTTGTGAACACCGTCCATGATGACTCCCATTGTAGTACACAACAACCGCCCGCGATATCAGAAAACCCATGTGCGAATCCCGTTGTTATCGTATCATGATGGAAAGTTGTTTTTTGGATTTTGCGTGTATGTGGGGAGGTGTCCCATGGGTTCGGGCGTTATTTCTCCGACCAAAGGGGGCTTGGATGTGGCGAGCGCACAGGGCCAGTCGTTGCTCAATCCCAGCACGCCGATGGTTTCTCCGCCAAGTGTCGACGAGATCTCCAACGCTCCCCGATCTGTTCCGGCGACTGATCAAAAGAGCACGAGACTGTCGTCCCTTCGGGTGAGACGGGGCCGCACGCGGGCCCACGACGAAGTCCCATATACGCGCCATCGTCAGAAGAGCGCGGAATTGCCACCGACTTACCTAGGATCAGAATTGGAACGTGTTTGCGGTGTGCCAAAAAAGGAAGTGGCGCTTCGGAACGGCATAAGCAAAGTAGGGTTGTGCGGGATCTGTGATGGGGCTCTTCCGGGAACGATTGCAGTGCCCGTATCTCATTCAATCAAACATGAAGGAGGTTTCACCTATACGGATGGGAGCGTCGAGTTTTGGGGAGTGACTGCGGATAGCCCGAATCAATTTCAGAAGGTTGGATTCGCACAACTCAAAATGTACGCGTATCATCCGGCACTCGTATACGAAGATGGAAGCGCGCCTCTCGGATACCGCGTGGAGATCGGTCAACTGCAACGCACAGGTCAGGGACATGGGGGCACAGGTTTTCCATTGCGCATGGTGGATCAGATCCTCGCGCTGTTGAAGGCTCAGCCTGGCGTCAGTGAAGGCACAGTCAGCGCAGATATCACCCTCGAAGCCTCGGGGCTTCGAGATCCTCAGTCCGGCAATATGGTTTTCGCAGGTCGTTATCTCTGGGGTGCCATGGGATTTTTGCCTGCATCGATACGATGGCCAAGTGATGAAGTGACGAATATTCCAGAGGGATTTGGCTGGCTATGGGAAAATCTTCGGGATGCATGGATTGCTAATTTTGCGCACTGGGCTGAAGGACAATCACCAGACAATCTCAGCGCGATTGTCGCGCTTGAAGAGCAATTGTCGAAGACGCAAACGCCACAGGAATTTGTAGCATGCCTTACCGGACCGCAAGATCCACGCCTTGCGGCACTCCAAGGTGACAAACGACATTTGGCGGCTGCATTTTTCGATCGTGGTGGGTTCGATGATAATCTGGAACTCAACTGGACTGCTGTATTTCATGTGGGATCATCCCAAGAAGCTGCGCTTGAACTGTACCGCACCCATCACATCCCATTGCCAGCCCCAGCGCATCTCGACCTGTCAAAGCGCAGTCCCGAAGAATGGAAGAAACTCGCTAAGGATCCTAAACCCGATGGCCATGTGCATCTCGCAGCTCGGAGAATACGTGCTTTGGCGAAGCAGGCGGATCACTGATGGTATTTGTACGCATTTCTACCAGCCATGGGAAACCTCAAGTGATCGAGGTGAAGAGCCTTGAGCGCCGCGATGTACTCGAAGCCGCGCGGTTGGCTTTGGGCGATGCATATGTGGCATCACACGCGGACTCGCTTGTGTTTTCCCCAGTAAGACCGACTGCGAAGACATTCCATGCACTGCCCCCAGGTGCCTTCATGGGGTCCTATGCCTATGAAAGCAGTCACTTGGATAGTTCGGAGGGTTTGAAGGCAATAAAGACCGCCATTCCACCTTCAGTGCGCGTGCATCTGTCAATCGACCATCCGATACACAAGGCAGAGGGTGGTCCCTCCGTACGTGAGATGCGTGATGGAACATCCCCTAACACTTCGAGGATCCGTGCTTATCTCGCGAAGCTCACCGTAGTTCGCATTGATGTTCACAACGGCGCAGGCAATGGTCATCAGGCTGCTGCGGTGACCGCAATGCGCTGGCTTCGCGCCAACGGATTTCAGGGAGAGCTCGTGGTGTGCAGCGAAAATCCTTCGGTGCATGGGCGTATCGCCAAACTGCTTGCTGTGAATCCTGTTGCGCCTTATACCACGCGCAGATTTGAACATGGAAGCCTTGGAAGGATCATGCTGTGTGGGCCTGACGCAGACGCTCCGGCCGTTCCTCTTGTCATTTGCGCAGCCAATGATGTTGCGGGCGTTCTGGGGACCCAGCCCGCGCAAATGCATGCGGTGGCACGCGTATCCACACAACCCACAGACATGGTCGCCGGCGGCATGGAATTCACAACATTGCTAGGATGTGATGCGTCCCTCACACCACAAGGGCAGGATGATGGGATCCTTCATCATGGATGCTTGCCCATCGCACGAAAGCAAGCGCTTCAGGCTTTCACACCGCAACAAGCGGACATCGTATTGCAGCTTGAGCGCGCGGCGAAGGATTCTAAACTGCACTGGACCTGTGTCTATCATGGTGATTTCGATTCATCATTTGGCGGTAGAACCCCATACGAAACAGTCGAACTTCTTTCTGGTGGACTTCGCACCGCCAATTTCGATCGTCCGGCCGTGCTGCTTCTTCCCTCTGTTCCCAATCCTCCTCCACCCAATACCCTCGTGGTTGTCGATGAGGCATCGGCCAAGTTAGCGCTGCAAAGCATTGTCCAAGCCAAACCCGGGGACATCGTGCTGATCGGTTTTCGTGGCGTACAGCCCGAGGCCTTCCAGTACATGTTCAACGCATCCAGTTTGCCGTCCGCAGGTGAGGGCCCCAACGCCTACGGTCCCATGCAGGAAGTTGGGCCACATCTTCAATGTGGTCGTTATTGGCACAAATCGCTGCGCGTACCCGCGGCGGTTCGTGGCTTTGCAGCACCCAACCACACCCATACCGAAGCGGTGATTGCACTCACCGATCGCAGCATTGATCATCCAAGAGCGGAGCGGGCACTTGCGAAATACTATGCTGCCTGCGCTCGTGGTGAGATGCGCGAATTTTACACGGCGTGTTCAGATGTTTATCTTGCAAGACAGGACAAACTCGCCGCAGCGGTTCTCCAAATCGCACAGCGCGATCCGCCAACGAACGGTCGTGAAATGGTTGACGCGCATAGGAAAAACATTGCGGCCTCCGTTGTGCACGCCAAGACACGGAACGATTTAATCATGCTCTTGGATGAAATTGATTCGCTTGTGCTCAGTGCGGAAGCCGATGATTTATCGCCGAAGCAACGCGTGATTGCTGAAGCAGACGTCAGAGAAACATTGCTGCTCGTGTTTCCCAAAGCCCTGAATCTCGCTTCAGAAATGATCTCAAAGATCTCTTTCTCCGAAGCAACCGAGGGTCTCAAGGCATGCTTGCATCTTCTTGAATTGCTTGAGCCCCTTGATCCGGCGCTTGTTCATCAGCTGAATGACATATTGCGTAATATAAAAAACAGGATCGACGGGCTCCTTGTTATGGATGCTGGGTATATTGAAGTACCCTTGTGGCTTGCGATCCTCGAAAGGCTAGGTGTGGCACCTGATGCAATCGATGCGCACCTCGGCGTTTGGCAAGAGGCGTTTTCTATGGTGAAGCCAACGCAAACCTATGCACGGCCAAGGCTTGAGAAAGCCATCGCCAATCTTCGACGGCTGGGTTCGGCGCCTGATGAACTGATTGCGAGTTTGGAAGCGGCAGCGGTTCAGCTGAGCTAAAGGCGTGATCTACGATTGCGGCTACTTTTTCGGGATGGGAAGTTTCAACTTCTTTTGAATGGGAGCCACGGATTCGCTGTCTGTAACGCTCCGTTGACGTACCGCTTTAGACCACGCGTTCCACTGGTCTAAAGAACTTTCATCTGCCACGGAGGGTGCATGACGCCCCTGTTCAGTGGCCTGCTCAGGACGCGCAGCACCCGCCTGATTGTTTATTACTTTAACGGTATTGCTCATGACGTCCTCAATTATAGCATAGGCACAAGTGCTTGCGACATCATGAAATGCCATAAAAACCCAGTCTAAATCTTATTTGCGTTGTACAATTTCAGTAGGCGCGGCCTTTTGGGGGTGATTTTGCGCGCATGGTTGGAGATGGGTCTGTGAGCGTTGTTCATCTTCCCAAAGAAATAGCGGATGTGGTGAATGCGCACACCCAGTCGCTATCCGATGCGGGCACGGCGATAACGCCGCGGTCGTACGTTCCGCTAAAGCCAGGTGAGAAGCCAGGCGCGCTTCAAGCTGTCCCTAAGGCCGATTGGGACAAATATATCCAATCGAATTGGCCAGGAGCTCAAAGTTTCCAGGGAAAACCGACAGATCAGTTGTTTGGTCGTCCAGCAACACTGGATGCATTGTGTGAACCAACAACCACCCAGAGCGCGCAGAAGAGCACACGACCACCACCCCCGAACTATGCGCCACCACCACTTCCGCTTGTTTGTGGCGTGCCAAAAAAGGAAGTGCTGCTTCGCACGGGCATAAGCGAAGTAGGACTTCAAGGGATCTGTGGTGCGGCTCTCCCGGGAACCATGGCAGTGCCCACTTGGTCTGATGTTCAAGTCGGTGCAGGTTTCACCTATAGCGAGGGAAGGGTGGAATTTTGGGGTGTGACTGCGGACAACCCGAATCAACTTCAGAAGGTTGGATTCGTTCAACTCAAAATGTACGCGTACGATCCCGTTCTTGAATACGGAGAGGGCTTCGCACCACTCGGGTATCGTGTGGAGATCGGTCAACTGCAACGCACAGGTCAGGGACATGGGGGTACGGGTTTTCCGTTGCGCATGATGGATCAGATCCGGGAGCTTTTAATTGCGCAGCCAGGCGTCAGCGAAGGCAAAATCAGCGCAGATATCACCCTCGAAGCCTCGGGACTTCGCGATCCCCAATCGGGCAATTGGGTTTTCGCAGGTCGCTATCTCTGGGGTGCGATGGGATTCGCGCCTGCATCGACAATATGGCCTCGCGATGAAGTGACGAATATTCCAGAGGGTGTTGGATGCTCATGGGAAGATATGCGCGCTTCATGGGTTGCTAACTTTGACCAGTGGACGGCAACACGGACAAAACCAATGGAATATCTCAGTGAAATAGCAGCTCTCGAAGAGGAACTGTTGAAGACCCAATCGCCACAGGAATTCGTCGCATGCCTTACCGGACCGCAAGATCCACAGCTTGCGACGTTACTGAAAGGTGACAAACGGCATTTAGCCGCTGCATTCTTCGATCGCGGTGATTTCGATGACAATGGAGAACTCAACTGGCCTGCTGTTTTTACTGTCGGGTCATCCCAAGAAGCTGCGCTTGAATTATACCGGGCCCACCACCCACCCGCCGAAGTTCCCGCGCATCTCGATCTTTCTCAACGCAGTGGTGAAGAGTGGAAAAAACTCGCAGAAAATCCCAAAGCTGAAGATTATGCCCATCCTGATCTTGCAGCACAGCGGATGCTTGCGTTGGTTCAAGAGGCATCACAGTGATCTGCGTCCCTACGCACGCTCACCACGCACATGTCTTTTGTACGTTTTAAGAAGTTCGTTTCTTCGCAGATAAGTTTTGCGTACGACATGGGCTTCAAATGTGAGTAAAAAAGCATGCACAGGCCGCCACATATTCCATTTGCTGTTGTTACAGGGAATTTGATTTTCTAAAAAATCAATGAGCGCATGGCGTGTGGTGATCTGCTGGGCGACGATAGATCCCATGCCTGTTTCGAGCCATGAGGGAATC
This sequence comes from Bdellovibrionales bacterium, assembly GCA_005801425.1. GTDB lineage: Bacteria > Myxococcota > XYA12-FULL-58-9 > XYA12-FULL-58-9 > SYDY01 > SYDY01. Next base: position 17,946 of record SYDY01000038.1, read on the forward strand.
GGTGTTTTTCGTTTGCGATGCAATAAAAATTTTAATGCATGGGTGCGGTAGAGTTGTGCATCAAGAACAAAGGTGATGGGGTCGTACAACGAAATAAAGTCGCCGTGGTCATCGCGAACGCGATAGCCTCCTAAGGGCGCGATGATGGGACTTCGTTCGGGCAAAAACAATTGGCAATTGTCGTTTAAGTACCACGTAAGTTCGGGGACTTTTCCTTGACCCAGAAGATTGCGCGGTGTAGCACCGCTGCACCAGTACCAATGTGCAACCTCTGAGAGGCCGCTGCTTGTGCGATGGGGTGTTGTCATGTGCTCACAGTTAGGGCCTTTTTCCGTCGAAATACCTGCAAGTTGATGGGGATAGGCTTCGCGGATGCCATGTTCTCCTGTGGGGCCTGGAACATGCCACACCCCATCCAGGATATTGCGAAATGTCCCAAAATAGAATGTCCAAGGACCCAAGGAAACCAGCATGCGTTTGATGTAGTGTTCGTCGAACGATGCCGTAAGGCTTATGCCGCAATCACTTTCGCACAGACAGCAGGCGGATTGTAACACAGAATCTTTTTGTAAAATATTCCATGGGGCAATATTCTCTTGAGAACGCAATGCACCCCCGCTGCATTGTGTGTTGTTACAATTGATCCATTCAGGCGCGCGACTGAATATTTTGCGTAAATTTTCAATTGCTTTATCTTCGGCATTTTGATGCGATAAACCCGCAAGAAGAAAATCGGCATAGCACAAGGGATCTTTGCATCCGCATGGACAATCCGTTTCGATACGTGTCGATGTGCGAATGCCTTGAACAAAACAACTTTGGCAAAATGAGACACTTTCATTGGTGCATCGTGTGGCACGAAAAGAAAGTGGGGTTTCATCAGAGCACCCCGTGCAAATGCTATCAAGTTGTATTTGAGGGATTTTATGGGGTCCATCACTGTGCATCAGCTCACCGACGACACGCCATGTGGTGGTGCGCAAGGGCGCGGGTTGTTGCTGGGTATATTGTATCAGCGTGTCGACGCAAGCGGGTACGGTACAACGTGGCGTTTCTTGTGCCACGCGTGCATCGTGAAGTGAGATGTCCAATGGGACATCGGGGAAACGAATCTGGAATACTTCAATCGCATACGAGGTGGCGGCTGTGAACGCTACGGTTCTGTAATATTCCTCAAAGGGTGGAATACCTTGCAATATTTTGCAGCACGCAAACAATGTCTCTTGATCAAGCCCAGGGGCTGCAGCAAAAATGGTTTGAACCAAAGAATTTTCAAGAACTGATCTTAGAGGTTCGATCGCAGGGCTTATTTCAAAGAAGGGGATCGTCTCCAAAAGAGAGAGGGCTAAACGCACCATCCACACGCGCTCTTCGGGGGTGGTGTCAGCGGTGGATTGAAATGCCGACATGATCTGAGGTGCAAGGATTGAAATATTCACATCGCCTGTCAAAAGCTCGTAATCGGTGATGATACAGTAAGCGCGATCCCATTTGCCCTGGGCTACAGCGGACGCAAATTCTTCGGTGGGGTGTTCTGGTTTTTCCCACGCAGCGGTCGTTGTGATGGCGGCCGTGGTGGTGGCGGCCGTAGTGGATGGTGGTTCGTAGGCGTCCACCGCAGGAAAAACCATGACTCTTCCATGAAACAATGGAATTCGTGCAAAAAATTGCGAGGGAGCATGTGCTATTTGTGTTGGACCTGTGATGACAGTCATGAACGTGACTTCCAGGGCGGCACCATGCGTGAGTGTTAATGCTTTGTATGTGTTGTGTCTATGAACGCTGCGTTAAAAACTGCTTGTAATTCGCGAGAAGTTCGCTTCTGCGTTCGTACGTATTGCGCACGATGTTGGATTCAAACACCAGCAAGAACGTATGCACGGGGCGCCACTGGTACCATTGACGGGCGTTTGGAACCTGCGTTTCAAGAAAAGTGATCAATGATGTACGTGTTGAAGAGGCTTTGGCTTGTTGGCTTTCCAGGGCCGCTTGTAACCAATACGGAATGGCGGTTACACGTTCAGGACGCAATAAAAAATTTAAGGCGTGAATTCGGTAGATTTGTGCATCAATCTCAAATGTATCGGGATTGTACAAAGGAATACGTTTGCCGTCAGCCATGATCACCTGATGGCCGCCAAGCGGGGCGATAATAGGACTGTGCTCGGGTAAAAATAGCTGACAGTTATCATCAAGAAATGGCACAAGTTCTTGGTTTGTGTTGCCATCTTTGTAGAGAAGAGGGCGACTGACCGCGCCGCTGACCCAATACCAGCTTGCGGATCTTTCTTTTAGTGTTACATCGAGATGTTCGCATCTGTCGCCTTTTGCGGTGGCAATACCACCCAGAAGGTGATGATACGCTTCACGAATACCGCCGGCGCCTGTGCTGCCTGGGACCACCCAGAGTCCGTTAAAAATATTACGAAATGTGCCAAACCAGGGTGTCCATGGGCCAAGAGAGAGCAGCATGGTTTTGACGTAAGTCACGCTTAATGGGGCAATTTGTGTTGCACCACATGGCCCCAGGCATAAGCAGCACGGCGATTTCAAAGCACCTTCGGGGTTCAATATATTCCAACGCTGGTCGGTTTCGCGCATGGACCCGCCCGAACATTTTGGGTCATTGCAATTGACCCATGCGGGATCTTGGCTTGCAAGGCGACGCAAAATTCTAAGCGACTCGGTTTGTGCATCTTTAGGATGTGCGCCTGCGAGCAAGAAATCTCGAAAAGTAAGCGGTTGCTTGCACAATTGGCACGGACATTCTGCGGTGGCTGCGAGATCTTCACTTCCGCGGACGCCTTCTGAAAAACAGCCCATACAAAATGCGATGTTTTTATTTGTACATCGTGCTGCGCGAAACAATACATCAGCGCTTTCTGTGCAACTTGTGCAGGCGCCGGATGGAAAAACCTGAGGTCCTATCAATGCAGCGTTACGATGCATAACCACTTCGCCCGATCGTCGCCATTGTGTGCGGCGAACCAACTCCGCAGATTTTTCCAGCGCCATCGTCGATGCCACAAGTTCGCGCAGAGAACGGGTCGTCATCGGCGGAGATATGTCATCTGTGTATGCAGGCATGGGCACGTCTGTAAATCGTGCCCAAAAAACCAGTCTGGCGAACAATACGGCGGATGAGGCTTCGGAAATATCCGTGCCCATCCTTTGAATTGTTTGAATACAAAGCATAAGTTCGCGCTCCGGAATGCGCGATGCGGCCATCCAGATCCCATCGGTGAGCGCAAGAACCAACATATTTTGAAGACGATTTCGTTCTATGCTTTCAGACGTCGTTGCCAACGTGACAAGAAGAGATGCAGCAAGAGGCGCAAGCCACGCGCGTTGATCGGCCGTATGCATGGACGCAAATTGAAATCCTTTGATCAACGCTTCGGTGATGCAGATCACATCAAAATGGAATGCTGTTGTGTTGGGATCTCTGATGCGATGATAGGCTTCTTTCCAATGGCAGTCGGCAATGGCTTGCTCAATGTTTTGGGTAGGCGTGGGCGGTATGATGATGTGAAACCGATCGCGCAGTATCTGTTCTGAAGCCGAGTCGACCTCGCTGTGGGCACGTACATAGCGACCCAGGTTATCGCGGATCAACACGCACAGTCGTGCAAGATCGTGGGTGTTGGGTGTGGCCTGCAATCCTTCCATCAATGCGCTGTAAATATCACGTGCTGGTGTACGGCGGGCACCTCGAAGATCTTGGAAGAAGCGTATTGCGTCAGTCCAATGGCCTTCACGTAACGCGTTAATAAAAAATATATTGTGTTGGCTTTCAGGGATTGCGCGGATCGAAAAGTCATCGCCAGAATGAAATAAGTCCAAGGCCGCGGGTGTTTCATGACCCGCGTTGAACTGTGGGGCGACTCCGAAGCCAGTGGTGAGAAGAGTGACTGCGGTCATCAGGGAAATGCCGCATTCATCAATGTTAAATCAATACTGCCAGAACTGTTTTGGTGGCAGCCCACACAGATACTTCCTTTTTCAGAAGCGGCGTGTGCTACATTGCCATTGGGCCTTACGTATCCCCATACCCAGCCACCGCCCTCATCGGCATGGCCCGCTTGTTTGTACATGATTGCATACTTTGAAATGGTCCCATCGCTTTCGCGCAATTCTTTCACGATCAAAGAACCTTCGGGAAATTTACCGTTGATGAGTTTGCTCGGATCCACTTTTTTGTTCGCGTCAAGAACCGCGGCTGCGATAGCATTGTAACGTGTTGCAAGGAACGGTTCATTATGACCCGAACCCGAGCTTCGTGCCAATGACGCATCGCTGTTTTTGTACCACGTCATGTCCACTGTGCTTTTGGCCATGTTAAGAAGCTGTAAATCGGTTCCTTGCGCCATTTCTTCCGTATCGCCGCAGGCGCATGTGAACGAAAGAAGTGAAACACAGACCAAACGCTGCCATGTCTTTTTCATGCATAGTCCTCAATGGGCGGACATGTACAAATCAAATTGCGATCGCCCCAAACATTATCTACCCGCGATGACGATGGCCAAAATTTGTTGTCACGCAATGCAGGCACAGGGTAGGCCGCGACTTCGCGGCTGTAGGGATGATCCCATGTGTCTGATACGACGGATTCAACGGTATGAGGCGCGTGTTTCAAAGCATTGTTTTCGCGGTCTGATTTGCCTGTTTCAATGGCTTTGATTTCGGCGCGTATATGAATCAACGCGTCGCAGAGGCGATCGATTTCAGCAAGTGATTCGCTTTCCGTGGGTTCGATCATCAAAGTTCCGGCCACCGGAAACGACATGGTCGGTGCATGGAAACTGTAATCCATCAAACGCTTGGCCACGTCTTCCGCTTCGATGCCTGCGGTTTGTTTGAATGGACGCAAATCGATGATGAATTCGTGGGCCACGCGTCCGGTTTCGCCGGTGAACAAAATATCGTAGTGCCCTTTGAGTCGTGCTGCCATGTAATTGGCGTTGACGATGGCAATTTCGGTGGCGCGTTTTAATCCCGATGCGCCCATCATGGCGATGTACATCCACGAAATAGGAAGAACGCCGGCGCTGCCCCATGGTGCCGCGGATACGGCACCTACCGCATGTTCGCCCGCGATGGACACCACGTCATGACCAGGCAAAAACGGTTTGAGCTTTTCATCCACACCGATGGGTCCAATACCGGGACCGCCGCCGCCGTGGGGAATTGCAAATGTTTTGTGCAAATTGAGGTGGCACACGTTGGCGCCGAAATCACCCGGACGGCACAACCCGACCTGCGCGTTCATGTTGGCA
>SYDY01000039.1 GCA_005801425.1 Bdellovibrionales bacterium
GGGCTTTGATACCTTGACGGATCCAGACTTCTTCGGCGGCGAGACGTTTATCAAAAAGGGCGTTGTGTGCGACCTCTACATCGAGTTCGTGCTGTTTACGTTCTAAAAACGTATGGTAATCGCATTCCCAACTTTTGAGTGTTCCACGATCGAGTTCAACAATGCGTGTGGCCAGTCGTTGTAAAAACGCGCGATCGTGGGTCACAAACAAAAGCGAGCCCGGAAATCCGAGCAGATGTTCTTCGAGCCATGTGATGGTGTTGACATCCAAATGATTGGTGGGCTCATCAAGCAAAAGCACGTCGGGCTTGCTGACCAACGCGCGTCCAAGCATCACACGTCGTCGCCAACCGCCCGACAACTGGTCCATGCTTTTGTGCGCAGGGAGATTAAGTCGTTCGATCATATTGTCGATACGTTCATCCACATCCCAACCCTCGGCATTTTCGATGCGATGTTGAAGATCTGCGAGCAAATCGAGATTGGCATCGGGCTTGATGGACTCATCATGCCACTGCGCAAGCCATGATACGATTTCATGCAATCCGCCTGCCACCACATCGCGCACATTGGCCGAATGTGCTTCGGGAAGTTCTTGGGCAAGGGTTGCAATGCGCACACCAGGTGCGCGCCAAATGATGCCTTCTTGGGCGCGCAGTGTGCCATCGGCCACTTTGAGAAGTGTCGATTTCCCTGCACCATTGCGCCCTACAAGGCACACCCGCTCGTTGGGTTGCAGTAGTAAATTGGCGTGAGAAAGCAGCGGTGGATCACCAAATCCAAGGGTGACATCATCAAAGCGAAGCAAGGTCATGAAGCGCTGTCCATTGGAGGTGTGTTATGAATGCAGGGGTAGACCCCCGTGTCTGCCCTTTTACAGCGCGTCTTCTTGAAGCACAACCACGACAGCACCCGGCACCTGTTCTGTCGACGTCTTAATGGTCAATCGTCCTTGGCTATCGGCTGTGGCGCGTGCAAATTGGGCCTTGCCTTCAGTATCTATTTCGGTGACGCGAAACATATCACCATCGGTGTTTCGTTCATCCGCGATATTACGCCCATAGTAAGCATTTACAAACAGAAATGATATCGTGCTGGTTGGCGGTTTTTCGCTGAGAGGGGCAAGTGGGCTCACGAAAATTTCGGCATTTTCAAAGTCGTCAATTGCTCCCCCGAAGTGAATCCAGTACGCCCGATCACCCACTTTGCATCGAATAAATACCTCTGCATGATTGCCATTGACGAAGGTCGTAGGCACTTGCATGGCACCTGCATCGTCTTGGTTCTCTGCATGATGTGTGCGCGCAAGCGTCATCGCCGTCGCTTCAATCGTCGGAATGCGAAGATCAAGCATCATTTTTTGTTGGCGCACAACAAAATCCGCAGGGCGTAAAAGGCCTGCATCCACTGCACCGCGTGTCAGTGGCTTGAAAAGACGAGTATCAAAGATGTTGCCGATGAGCTGTTTGTCTTCTTTGGCCTGTTGCCCCAGAACGCTCAGATCAGCCGATACGAGGCCTGGGTGACGGACCTCTATGGTTTGGCACAAAGCAGGCTTAGCACTGTAAACGCCATCATTGAAGAGCGTTACAAATTCATTGGGGGTTGGATTGGGTGTGAGACTTCCAGCACAAAACATCGCAGTCATACGCAAGGACAATCCAGCCATGAGATCCGCGACGGCGTGGGCTTGTGTTGGGCGTTCGGGATTGGGCGTAATCTGTAGCCAATCGCATGCACGTCTGTGCGCGATGATCCAGTACTGCTCTGGCGTGAGCATGCCTCCGTGCTCTTGGGTTTCTGCCTGCGTGGGCAAGTGTACGAGACCGAGAACGGCCAAGGGGCCGGTGAGAAGTCCTACTTTGAGGTCCTTGAAATCACAAGAAAGGTCCAGTCGGCGAGCACTGATGGTATCAAGAGACCCTTTGGCATTGGAACTCATCGCACCCCGCAGTGCCAGTGCAGGCGATGCGCATGACGCCATGGCATCGATAATGTCTTCCATGTTCCGTGCAAAATGTTCCAAGGTGTTGGGATTAATGCATTGGAGGGCGGTGAGTGTGCGTGCTGTTTGTTCTGCCGTGGGCGCGATGTGTTGGCGCGCAAGAGGAATTCCCCCAGGCGTTTGTCCTTCAGCATACGCCGAAGCATTGCCGGTAGGGCGTACTGCTGTTGGAATTTGTAACTGCCATTCCTGTGCTTTGGCCACAGCCTGCACGCTCGTGCGCTTTTTGTCGGGGTGTTTGATGTTTACGCCCGAGCGCAAGTAGTAGTCAGCGACATCGCGTGCTGAGGCCACGCTGCGACGAGGATCTATGTCTTCTTGGTGCACTTGCAAATCTTGCGCGGCACGGTAACGGGGCAGTTGCGTTCCCCACGCATAAACAGGCGCTCCATCAGGGCGGGCAGTATACGGATTGTCTGTACAAGGACGCGTACTCTGAAGTGCTGCTACATATGCCATGATCAAATCCTATGGTGTTGCCTTGTTTGGATCGCTTTGCTTACATAGCCACCCGTGGGCAAAGTGTAACCACAACCCATGGATATTTCTTGGTGAAAGCAGGGGACTATGTCGGAAAATGTGATCGTCTTGGGGACTGGGACGGGTGTGCGTGTCAATGAAAGAGAGTTTTCAGCGCTTGTGTTACGCGATGCGTGTCGTTGCGCCAAGTGCGTCAATGTGGGGACCGACCAACGTTTGTACGACATAAGTGACCTGCCTCGACATGTGACCATAACATACGCAACGTGTGTTGGCGAGACGCTGCGCGTTGTCTTTGCACCCGAAGGGCATGAGGGCGAAATTCCGTGGCGTCGGTTGCTTGCCCGCACTGAGCCACGGCCCAAGGCTGCATTGTGGTGTGGCGATGACAGACCCCATTTTGCACGGCAAACCGCAGAGGCCCTTGAAGATCCGGCTGTTTTAAAAGCATGGCTCCATGATTTCATGCGTGCGGGTGTGGCCTTTGCTACCGATGTGCCATGCGATGATGGCGAAGTGGCACGCTTTGGTGAACGCTTCGCGTTTGTGCGAGGTACCAATTACGGTCGTGTGTTTGATGTGCGCGCGGTGGCCAATCATGATCATCTCGCATACAGTGATGCGGGACTTTTGCCCCATACCGACAATCCCTATCGCGATCCGGTGCCTGGTGTGCAACTTTTGCATTGTTTGCAGGCGGCAGCGGTGGGCGGTGAAACCGTCTTGGTGGATGGTTTTGCTGCAGCCGAAGCGCTTCGCCGCGAAAACCCAGAAGCCTTTGCTTTGCTTACAAACCATAGTGTGCTGTTTCGCTATCATGACAGCCATTGCGATATTCAAGCGCGTCAGGCGTTGATTGCGTGCGATGACACAGGGGCTTTGCGACGGGTGATTTACAACAACCGCGCGATTCAGCCTCTCGATCTACCTGACAACATCTGTGATGCTTACCTTGCTGCCTACCGTCGTTTTGCTGTCATGCTCAAAGATCCCCAATGGCGTTTTGGGACGATTTTAAAGCCAGGCGATTTGATGATGTTTGACAACGAACGTTTGTTACATGGCCGCAGCGCTTACGATGGCGCACAATATGCGCGTCATCTGCAAGGCTGCTACGTGGATCGCGATGCCATTGAAAGCACTGCACGTATTTAAACCTCCACTTCGCGTCAGCGAGGGAGAGGTCGGCACGAAGTGCCGAGTGTGGGTGTTGGATTTCACAATATACGAAACTTTTCAGTACGTTATCCCGATAAGCCTCCCACCATGCGCTGCGTACACTCAGAACCCTTCTTTATTGGATCATCGCGTGCGGACAATGCCCCCGAAATAGAAGAGCGCCCCCATTCAACGCCTCCCTGTTTCGGCACCGTGCAGAGGCTGGATTTACCCTCACCCCATGTTGCGCCGTGGCTTCATCTGCCACGTCCATTGCTTAAGTTAGGCATTCTTGCGTCATTAAGAAAACTTTACACAGATTTTATTCCGGGTTGTAAAGTTTCTATACATCGGGAGGATGATGCTGGGGTATGTGGCGCTCTGTGGTTTGATCGCGAGGGTCGACTTGCATGTCACATGAATCGTGTTCTGGGTGGATCGTATTTTGATTATGCCGAAGACGACGATGTTTCAGGCAAAGGCATCAGTACGTTGAATATGGATATTGGGCTTGCGTACGTTCACCCCGACTATCGAGGCTATGGCTTGTGTTCTGCACTGATAGGCCAAGAGGCTGCTCTGCTTAAACGATGGTGCCCTGATCCGCGCATTAGAATTACCATGGGTATTGAAGCCGCTGGGGTGTATGGCGAAACACGTGGGATCGCCTATTGGGTGAGCTTTGGCGCTGATTTTGAAGACAGAGATGCGCGGCGGCATTTTCTTCGACCGTGTTCCAGCTGGTGCGACCATGTTGTGGGTTTGGCATTGGGACCGGATGCTGCAAAAAAATCAAAAGCGGCACTGAATGGCATCAGATATCCATGGGACGTATTTACGCAAGCTGCGGTATTTGAACATCAAGCGCCAACGATGCAATCGCTCAAACAATTTCTTGTGTCTTCTGCCGCAAATCGTGGATGGAGTGCTGTCTTGCACATTCGTCCCGAAACATGCACATCGCCTTTTTCCACGCGCGTCAAACGTGCAGAAACCTCGATGCAACAAAAGTTTGCGCATGTGGAGCATGAACCGTTTGTACTGCGCGATGTACTTTGTCGCGTTCTTGATGATGAGACCGACATAGCTCATCTTTTTGCGGCCATCGCCGGTTTGAAAAACCGAGATGCCTCCGAATACATGAACCGTGAAATTGTACAAATACTTGCACATCGATCGGATGTGATTGAACTCACACGGCGCATGGTAGAATCGCTTGACGATGGGGTACCCCCTCGGTGGACAGTCCTTGCGATGTTGGCCCGCGTGATCCAACTTGCCGAAGAACGTGGCGATCTTGATTTGAACTTTTGGGCGTTTGATCAACTTGCGCATATTGCAATATCGTCAGGCGAGATCTGCGTGGCGCGTACACGGGTGGGTGCTTCAGAGATGTGCCGAACCAGCGTCATTGGGCATTTAGAATCCATGATGCGACGTTGTGAGACACAACACGATTGGCTTGCGGTGATTTATGCAAGCGTTGCCATGTTGCCTCTGCGTGATGAAACAAGTCCTGCAGCGGATTGGTTTGCTTTTGCTTCAATGGTCGCTTCTTGTCCGTTGTCCCTTGAAGAACGCGCAATGATGGATCCCCTGCTCGGCGACATCGACGAAAAATGGGCAGCATGTGTGGCAACTCTTGCCAGTGCACCTCCTGATGACGCGGAACCCAAAATGATACGTGCATGGTTTTACTCGGCGACAAACTTTGTTGCTTGGTTTTCAAAACCCAATGGCGCGCTCGTGGATGAAGCAATGCCCCAGTTTTTTCGTGACCAAGTGCGTTTGATCATAAAACGCCCGTGGTTTGTGCATGACTATGATCCTAAAAATAAATTGATTCGGCACGTATTGCGAGATCTTGGAAACCAATAAAATGAGACGCATCCAATCAGAACCCGCTTTTACATCACTGCGATGGGAACCTCAGCATGCGCGTGTTGCACATGAAAGTGACTTTGGTTCACAACAACGTTCCGAATCAACGCCGCCTTGCTTTGTGACAGGACCGATGTTGGAATTGCCATCGCCTGGTTCGCTGTCTCTCAAGGACAGACTTCTTGCCGATCTGCAAACACTGTACGCCCATTTTATTCCAGGCTGTGAAGCCGTGATGACCTCTTGGTCAAAACCGTGGATCTATGAAGTTCGTTGGTATGATCTTCAGGGTTCTTTGATGTGTCACATGTCGCGCACGATGAAGCAGCCGTGTTTTGATGACGATGATACCCATGAAGAACACGTGTTGTGTGTGGAAATGCACATTTCTCTGGCGTATGTACACCCGAGTTATCGCGGCCTGGGCGTGTGTACCTCCTTGATTGGCGCAGAATCCGATGTTCTCAAAAAATGGTTCCCTGATCCGCATGTTCATATTGTCATGACACTCGCCGCAGGGGGGGCCTATGGCGAATCGACGGGTGTCGCGTATTGGGCGTTACAAGGCGCTGAGTTTGGAGAAAACCATGGACGTTTTGACTTTCTCGATCTGTGTTATTCGTGGTGTGATAGCGTGGTTGCGACCTCATTAGGGATCCAATCCGCAAAAAAAATTAGAACGGAATTGGACACTCTGCAGTACCCTTGGTCTGCTTTTCCCTTGGTGGCTGCCTATGAATCGCAAGCGCCGTCTATGCAAACCCTTAAAAACCATCTTGTGAGAAAATCATTGCATGGGTGGGATGCCATATTGTGCATTCGCCCTGCAACACCGGCATCACCTTTTGCAATGCGTGTGCACAAAGCACGCGAAACGATGCAACGAAGTTTTTCATTGAGCGCGCATCAACCGTTTTTATTGCGTACCGCGCTTGGCGCACGCTTGCGCGTTGAAAATGATATTTATGTGGTGTGTTCTTGTATTGAAGGCTTATGCGCGCTCGACAGTTCAGACGTGATGAAATATTTTATAGGAGAGCGGCTTGCATCGCGACCTGATGTGGTTGCGTTTGTACGAACTGCCATGCGTGGAGCGCCACTCCCTCGTTGGGTCATGCAGCCCATATTACGTCGTGTGAAGGCACTCGCTCTCGCCAATATGGATCAGGCTTTGCTTGCGTGGACCCAAGACGCGCTCAATGATTTAGAATAACGTTTTTGCTCAAGCCTCTTCGACAGCGGTAACCCTGCAAGCGGTGGGGGTGTTCGATGTCGCACAATGTGCAGAACTGCACATTGCAATACCCGGCATGATTTGCGGCATGATTTCCGTGATTTCGGCGTGATCATCGCGTCAGCGATGTGATGGGGTGGGTTCCACAGTCAGTTCGGCGTCGTGCGGTCTAGTGGCTTCCCTATGGACTTCCGCAGCACGTACTTCAACAGAGGCAGGGAGGTCTGTATCACTTCTTGGGCGTACTTGAACATTAGTCCCGAGCTCCCTGTCTGGGGCTGGTTTTTTACGTAGCGCATCAAGCCGCGCGAGGCGGTGGCCTGTAAGGGCACCGAGAAAACCTTTGCCTTCGCCAGGCGTGCCCTTACCTGTAAATGCTTGGCACGCCGTTCCCCAGTCATAACCACCCCAGCGTTTAACCCCATCCGGACCGAGCTTTGATTTAAAGATACCGAAAAAACCGGCCATTAATGTTTCTGCAATAGGGGCATTTTTAGATTCAACAACATCAGCACTAAGCTGAACGATGGCTTCGATATGCAGAATCGCTTGCTCTGCTGTGGGCCAGTGGATGTCGCTTACTGTGCCATCAGTATTTCGTGTTATACCGAAGAGGGCGTCTCTCTCTGTTGAAATGGGCCTTATGGCTTGGATAGATTCCATAAGTTTCGAGGCAAAGGCATTTCCTACGTCGTTCGTGCCTCCCCCCAATAACCGCGTGGTCTCAGCCTCGACAAGCGCGCTATTAACGGCAGCTTTAAGTTCAGGTGTCCCTTGAAGCGTCTTGAGCATTTTCTGGGCTTGTGCCTCCTGCAGCTGATCGTTCCCCATCAAAATACTGCCTTTGTCAGCTGAGAGGTGAGCGAGATCGTTGATTGCTTTAGGCAGGGTGGCGATGATCGGTTTGGCCGTTTGTGCGGCTGCTGCAGCGACCTGCGTGGTCTCCTTGGGTGTAAGCGAGCTTTTCTCACGCTTCGGTTGCTTTCCTTCGGGCTGCTCCAACCGGTGTTTCCCCAGCCCTAACGAGAACGATGCCCCTCCCCGACCTGCTGCTGGTTCTTCCGGCTGCGCTCCACGCCCTGGATCGTCCGCTGACGTTAACGACCTACGACTTCCCGGAGCATTCGGGTCTGTGTATGAATCAGCACTATGTAAACTGCCCGGCACGCCGCTATCGTCCGGTGTGTTCGGCGGGCTCAAGGGTAAGCCTGGTGCACCATCCAGAAGTGGTGGCTGAGTGGAATCGGAACCAGTGACTGGCGGCGCCACATACGGTGGAAAATCCATATTACCCGACATCCCACACCTCACACATTATACCACCCCCGCACCTCGCGAGGGCATACTCATAACATACCAACGTTGGGATATGCCGGCTGGAAGAAAATGTGTTTGGCGTGTTTTTATTAACCAAGTATGTGATGAAATGTGTGTTTTTTTAAGATGCAATTCGCAACGGCGCAATCACCAGCCGCGCAAGCCGGTCCGCTTCCTCCTGGGGATGGCGGGCGAGGGTGCCTTCGGTGACGGGCTTGTATGTACCATCGGCCATCAATTCCCACACGCCTGTTTTGGCTTCCCACTGGGGCCGCAAACATTCGTTCATGATGCGTGCTTTGAATGCAGGATTTTCAATAGGAAAACACACTTCGATGCGGCGAAACATGTTGCGCTCCATCCAATCGGCACTTGAACAGAACATCTTCTCTTCACCCTCTGCGTAAAAATAAAACACCCGTGAATGTTCTAAGAAACGTCCAAGAACCGAACGCACGCGGATATTCTCAGATAAGCCAGGGACGCCAGGTTTCAAACAGCAGATCCCGCGCACCAAGAGATCTATTTTTACACCGGCGTCGCTTGCATCGTAGAGATGCTTGATGAGCTCGGGCTCTGACAGCGCATTGATTTTGATCATGATCTGGGCACGTTCACCACGCCGTGCTGCTTTTTTTTCGCGCACAATGGCTGCGATTAAGTTTTTGTGAAGTGTAAACGGTGCATGCCATAATTTGCGCAAACGTTGAACGGAACCAAGTCCCGTCAATTGCTGAAAGAGTCGTTGCACATCGTTACCCATTTCGGGATCGGATGTGAGAAAACCAATATCGGTGTACACGGTCGATGTGCGTGGGTGATAATTGCCCGTTCCCACGTGCACAAAATTTTGTAAATCGTCGCCTTTGCGCCGAACAATCAACAGCATTTTGGCATGGGTTTTATAACCGACCACACCGTACACCAAATTGGCGCCTGCATCCTGCAACCGATTGGCAAGGCCGATGTTGGCGGCTTCATCAAACCGTGCACGCAGTTCAACCACGACGGTGACGTCTTTGCCTGATTTGCAACATGCAAGCAACGCTTCAACAATCGGCGATCCTGCCCCTGTACGATACAACGTCATTTTGACAGCAACAACTTTGGGATCGCGCGATGCTTGTTTGAGCATACGCACCACGCTGCTAAAACTATCGTAGGGATGATGCAAAAGAACATCGTTTTTGTTCAGAACCTCAAAAAGATTGTTTTCATGGGAAAGAACGGGTTGCGTATATGGGACATGGGCTGGATATTTTAAGTCGGGGCGATCGACTTGGTCGATCAGTGTGGTGAGGCGATTGATGTTGACCGGACCTGTGACCCGATAGACATCGTCTTGTTCCAATTTAAATTTTTGAAGCAAAAAAGAAATCAAGGGCTCAGGACATGTGTGCGCCACTTCCAAACGCACTGCAGCACCGTAGTGACGGCGTGGCAATTCACCCGCCAGGGCATTGAGCAAGTCTTGGGACTCTTCTTCGTCGATCCACAAATGGCTGTTACGGGTCACGCGAAAGGGATAGCACCCAAGCACTTTCATGCCTGGGAAAATATCGCTCACATGATGACTCAAGATACTGCTTAGCAAGACAAAATCAGCGCCCCCACGTGCATCGTGGGGGAGTGCAATCACGCGTGGTAAAGATCGTGGTGCTTGTAATACCGCAAGTTGATTGCTCCGCCCAAAGGCATCTTTTCCTTCAAGCGCGATGATAAAATAAAGCGATTTGTTTGGGACACGGGGAAATGGATGAGCAGGGTCCAATCCCATGGGTGTGAGAACAGGCAAAAGATGATCATGGAAATAGCGTTTGATCCAGGCGGCTCTTCGCCCAAACGCGGTGGCGTTGAGCAGTCGGACGTCATGCAGCGCGAGTTCGGTTAATATCTCGCCATACAAGCGGTATTGCTCGGTCACCAAGGCTTTCACATGGGGACGAATGGTTGCGAGTGTTTGTTGGGCACTCATGCCATCGGCACGCCCAGGATTGACGCCTACCGCCAATTGCTCGGCCAATCCGGCGACACGTACTTCAAAAAATTCATCCAGGTTGGTGCTAAAAATGATCAAAAATCGAAGACGCTCAAGCAGAGGGACGCTTCGATTGGCCGCCATCTCAATGACCCGCCGATTGAATGCAAGCCAACTGATTTCACGGTTGTGAAAGAGGGGGGATGACTCTTCATTGCGCTTCAAAGTCTGCTTCCGTACCACATGAACCGCTATAGCATGTGGGATACGACCTGCCAACGTGTCCCTTGCGGGGTTCCTGTGGGTTCTGTACCGTGCGCGCCCATGACATCGATCCATCCATTTTTCGCAACGACCCTTCGCGGCCAAGAAGGCCTACTCAAACAAGAGCTCGAAAACTTTGGTGCTGTCGAAGTGGGCGAGAAGGCTGGCGGCGTTGTTTTTTCGGGCGATCTCGAAGTCGCCTACCGCGCGTGTTTGTGGAGCCGCATTGCGGGTCGTATTTTGTTGCCCATTGCGCGTTACGCCATCACCGATCAAAAAAGTGTCTATCAAGGTGCCAAGGACATTGCATGGCACGCGCATTTGGAACCCGAACGCACGTTTGCCATCGATTTTTCAAACCGCGGTGGACCGATTGATCACAGCCATTACGGCAGCCAGTTGATCAAAGATGCTGTGGTCGATTCTTTTCGTGAAAGCCATGGCGTGCGTCCCAGTGTTGATGTCAACAGACCCGACGTCTTGATTAATGTGTTCGTCACCGACACCGAAGCAGTGATCTCCATCGATATGTCGGGCGACAGTTTGCACAAGCGCGGTTATCGCATGGAAGGCGGTCATGCACCGCTTAAAGAGCATCAAGCTGCGGCGATTCTATTGCGCGCCAAATGGCCCGACATTGCAGCACAAGGTGAGCCGCTTTTGGATCCCATGTGTGGTTCGGGTACTTTCTTGATTGAAGGCGCCATGATTGCCGGTGATATTGCACCAGGTCTGTTGCGAGATCGTTTCGGTTTTCACGGGTGGCTTTTGCATGACGAAGCATGTTGGCAGAAGGTTCGCCAAGAAGCCGAAGAGCGGCGCGCTGCTGGCATTTTGAATATGCCGTTGATACTCGGAAGCGACAACGACAAAGACGCCATCATCTCTACTCGTGAAAATGCCACACGTGCTGGGGTTGTCGAATTCCTTACCTTAAGCCAACGTGATGTGACCCATGCCAGGCCCCCAAAACGCGGGATGGCCGGACTTATCGTATGCAATGCACCCTATGGTGTGCGTATCGGTGAAGCCGATGAATTGCCAGCATTGTTTTCAGGCCTAGGCGATACGCTCAAAAAATATTTTGGTGGGTGGCGTGCGTTTATTCTGTTGGGTGATGCAGAGCATGGAAAGGCTTTGTGTTTGCGCGCCGAACGTCGTTTTACGATGTTTAACGGACCTCTCGAATGCACGCTGCTCGACATTCCTCTTTATGTTCAAGAAGAAGGCACAACCTCCCATCGTCATACGCGGCGTTTGTCCACGGGCGCGCCGATGTTTGAAGGACGTCTTAAAAAAAATGCCAAGCATTTGGCCAAATGGGCCAAACGTCAAAAAATTTCATGTTACCGCGTCTATGATTCCGATATCCCTGAGTATGCTGTTGCAGTAGATATTTACGGCAATCATGCGGTGGTGCAAGAATACCAAGCCCCACAAACTGTCGACGAACACAAAGCGGCCGTGCGTGTTCGCGATGTGATGGCGATTGTTCCTGAGGTGTTGGGATTTGATCCTAAAAACGTGCATCTCAAAGTGCGCAAACGTCAGCGCGGCGTATTGCAATACGAAAAAACAGGCACTGAGAATAGTTTTGTTGAAGTTCAAGAAAGTGGTTTGAGCTTTTTTGTTAATTTCACCGACTATCTGGATACAGGTTTATTTTTAGATCATCGCTTGACGCGTGGAATGCTCGCATCGCTTTCTAAAAACCGCGATATGCTCAACTTGTTTGCTTATACGGGTTCTGCGAGTGCCTATGCGGCCCTTGGTGGCGCGCGTTCAACGACCACGGTGGATATGTCGGCCACCTATTTGGATTGGGCTGCAAAGAATATGCGCCTCAATGGTTTTCGTGGGCCTTCCCATCAATTCATCCAAGCCGATTGTGTTACGTGGGTTCAACAAGAGAAAAAGCGCTATGGCCTCATTTTTCTTGATCCACCCACTTTTTCCAATTCGAAGCGCATGGAAGATGAATTTGATATCCAACGGGATCACGTGAAGCTGATTCATGCGTGTGCCAATTTGCTTACACCCGATGGGATCTTGATCTTTTCCACCAACAATCGTCGCTTCAAATTGGACCATAAGCCCTTGAGAGATCTCACGATTACAGACATTACGGAAAAGACCATTCCTGAGGATTTTGGGCGCAATAAGCGCATTCATATGTGTTTTAAGATCGAGCACAAAAAGCCCACCGAAGAGTAAATGTTTATGCGCCAAAACTGACCACACACGCATTCAAAAGCATGAAAGGCGGTTATGTGTATGATTTGGTTGACAAGATTATGTGCGCGCTGTATTCTACGCAAGTGATTTACACAGTCCTGGTGCACCGTACTTATCACTTACTCGATCAGTCGGTTATGCAAGGGATTTGATGGAGTTTAGTGATGTCTAAGAAGCTTTTTGTTGGTGGAATTTCCTGGAACACAGACAACGAACAACTCGCTGAGCACTTCGCTCAGTGTGGTAACGTTCTTGAAGCCAAAGTTGTAACTGACCGTGAAACCGGTCGTTCACGTGGCTTTGGTTTTGTGACCATGGAAGAAGATGGTGATGCAGAGCGTGCGGTTGAAGAACTCGACGGCAGCCAACTCGACGGACGCAATATCGCTGTTAGCGAAGCGCGCGAGTCAAACACCAACAATCGTCGCCCATCGGGTGGCGGTGGTGGTGGTGGCGGTCGCCCGTCATCGTTCCGTCCGCGCGGTCGTCAATAAATTCAATTTTTGAATTTATTAACTAACGCGGTTTAAATAAGCCCAGTGGCAGCCTCTCACGGTTGTCACTGGGCTTTTTTTTGTGTGTTCTACCTCCACTTCGCGAAGCGAGGGGGAGGTCGGCGCCTCGCCGGGTGGGGGTGCTTCCTTTTCTCTAAGATTTCCCCACAGCCCTAATCAGATCCCAAACCAGCGTTTCTTCAAAATTATGTGGGAGCTTGCCACTTGCTTGCGTAACTTCCACGTTTTCAATGCGTAGGTTGGTAAGCGCCCATGTTTGCCGTTGAAACATCAGCGGCAATGAGGTCTGTGATTTTAATTGAGGCCGACCCGATATCGTAATTTTGGTCACAAAGGGCTCTTTGAGGTAATTGGTGAGAGTGATGCGCCCTTGTTTGAAGATCCTTTCAGGCATGCACGTTTTGTACAACGGATGGCTGAACGTTTTTTCAATGCTGATGCGACCTAACATCTCGCGCATCGGTTGCAGTTGATTTGCGAGCTCAGGTCTTTCGCATGGGTGACTGTGTTGCAGGTCTATTTCTTTGTCCCATGTGAATACTTTGGGATCGACGGCATGTTCGATCACCGCAATTGCGGCCTTGTGATCGTAGTATGGCGCATCGCCGAGTCCTTTTTGGAAGAGAGTGGCAGCACGTGGCCCGTGAAGGGTCGCTGAATTTTTTTCATAGGTAATGCGCAGTTGGAATGGACCGCCCTGTGGTTCAAAACCAACCACAGTGTCTTGGTGCTTTTTGATTGCATCAGGAATGGCCAATTTTAGGCCTTCGTAACATCGATCCCATTGCACCGCTGCACCCATGGAGGCTCCTTTAAGGCGGCACATGACCAGGCTATGCAAAACGCGCGTTGCGATCAATCGGGAAATTGGGGAGATGTAATATTTATTTTTGAGGGAACCCCGATGGCAAAGCGAATATTGATTTCAGGTGCAACGGGATTTGTGGGGCGTGCATTGATTTCGCATTGCTTGCGTGAGGGCTTTGAAGTCATTGCATGGGTTCGCAATGCGGCGCATGCGCGGTCTGTTCTGGGGGAGCATGTGACACTTGTACGCGCCGGACATGAACTTGTTGATGCCTTAGGGGATGCGGATACGGTGGTGCATTTGGCCGGCTCGCCTGTGGCGGCGCGGCGATGGTCTGCCTCTGTGAAACGCGAGATCCGCGCAAGCCGCGTTGAAACAACAAATATCTTGATGGCTTGTATGCGCGAAGCATCCACACCACCGCGTGTTTTGGTGTGCGCAAGCGGTGTTGGATTTTACGGGCTGCATGGGCCCGTTGCGAATGAATCAGAAACAGCGGGCGATGACTTTTTGGCGCAGGTGTGTGTGGCCTGGGAGCATGCGGCAAATGAAGCGGAAACATTGGGCGTGCGCGTAGTTAACGCGCGTTTGGGTGTTGTGCTTGGTAAAGGTGGGGGGGCGTTTGAGAAATTACGTTCTGTATTTTCACTGGGCTTAGGCGGGCGCATAGGAAATGGCGAACAAATCATGCCATGGGTGCATCTGGATGATGTTGTTGACGCGATGTTGTTTGCAGTCAACAACGAAGCATTGCGTGGTCCTATGAATGTTGCTGCACCAGAAATTATGAATAACAAAGCATTCACAGAGACTTTCGCAAAAGTCCTCAAACGAAAAGCCGTTTGCCATGTGCCGGGATTTATTTTGAAGGCAGCCTTGGGTGAAGCGGCAAGCATGCTGCTGGAAGGGCGCGCCGTGGTGCCTGAGGTGTTGTTGAAGCACGGTTTTGTCTTTTTACATCCCACGATTAATGATGCGCTGATGGACCTTGTGGCATCATGATTTGAGGCGTAGTTTAAACGGTTTATGTCCAAACCAAAACCATCGATCAGGTTTTTAGGCGCCGCGGAAACAGTCACAGGTTCACGCTATCTCATCGAAGCGGAGGGTGTACGCATCCTGGTTGATTGTGGCCTGTTCCAAGGCTGGAAACGACTGCGCGAACGCAATTGGCGCCCCATGCCCGTGGATGAATCAAGCATACAAGCGGTGGTGCTTACGCATGCGCATATCGACCACTCGGGTTATTTGCCTAAATTGTGCAAAGCGGGCTTTAAAGGCCCCATCTTTTGTACTGCAGGCACACGCGATCTTCTTGAAATTCTTTTGCCTGATGCAGGCTATTTGCAAGAAGAAGATGCTCGCCGAGCGGCACGCCATGGTTATTCGCGCCATGCCTCCCCGGAACCACTTTTTACGCGCGATGATGCCGAAGCATGTTTGCCACAATTGCACCCCATTGATTTTCACACGCCATTTGCAGTGACGCCCTTGGTAGAGGGGCTGTTTTCTCGTGCAGGACATATTTTGGGCTCGTCCTGTGTGCGTCTTCAGATCGGTAAGTCGTCCATCGCATTTTCGGGCGATGTGGGGCGTCAGCATGATCCGATCATGCGTCCACCAGAGCCCATGCCACAAGCCGATACGCTGGTGGTCGAATCGACCTACGGCAATCGACGCCATCCTGACGTGGATGTGCATCAAGAGCTTGCCAAGATCATCAATGAAACCGCAGAAAAAGGCGGGGTGGTGGTGATCCCATCGTTTGCGGTGGGGCGCAGTCAACACATGCTGCATGTGATCGGTGAATTGCGAGAGAAGAATTTAATTCCGAAAATGCCTGTGTATTTGGACAGTCCCATGGCAGTGATCGCCACGGAGCTTTTTTGCAAGCATACCGATGATCACCGATTAAGTATTGCGGCATGTGATGCGTGGGGCGACAATACGGAATATGTGCAATCGCCGGAAGAGTCCAAACGAATTGATAAACAACAAGGCCCGATGATTATCATTTCAGCCAGTGGCATGGCCACCGGGGGTCGTGTCTTGCATCACCTTCGGCAATTTTTACCCGATCCCAAAAATACCATTTTATTTGTGGGCTATCAGGCCGCAGGCACGCGCGGACGCGCGCTTCTCGAAGGCATTGATGAATTAAAAATTCATGGCATTTACATCAAAGTGCAGGCGCGCATCGCACACATGGAAGCATTGTCGGCCCATACCGACTACGTGGAAATGATAGCATGGCTCAAAGCGAGCAAGCTTGCGCCCCAACAGGTGTTTGTGACCCACGGCGAACCGTCGCCGGCCGATATGTTAAGACTGCGTCTTAAAGATGCATTTGGATGGAATGTGATTGTACCTGAGGATGGGTCACGATGGGATTTAAAATAATTGTTTGTGGTATGATTTTTTTGGCGATGGGATGTTCCACTGCCAGCGAATCACCCCAAGTGACATTTCCTGTTCGCATCAACGACGGTGAAATTGCACCGTTTGATACCGCCTTGGGATATCGTGTTGATTTAAACGAAGCCCGCCTTGCGGTGAAAAATATTGTTTTTACGGTGTCGGGAGAATTGCACACTGCATCCCTGTGGGATTTTTTTGTGCCATCGGCCTATGCCCATCCTGGGCATTATGAGGGCGGCGATGTCACGGGACAACTCGCAGGCGCATGGGCGCTTGATCTCAATAATACGGGTCATGAATTGGGATCGGCAACGTTGCTTCCAGGAAAATACTTTGGCGTTAACTTTGGATTTTCCCGTGGGAATGCATCCATGGGCCTTGCAGAAGGCGATCCGATGATAGGGCATACCGCGATTTTTCGAGGCACTGCACGAAAATTAGGTATCGAGTATCCTTTTGAAGTGATCACGGATTCAGAGGAGGATCGTATTTTGGTGGGGGCACCCTTTGGGGCGACCCTTGATGGTTCTTCGCACGGCGTAATTGGACTGATGTACAAGCCTGTCGATCCCTACGAAAAAGATACAGCATTTGATGATCTTGATTTTTCTACTTTCACGCCCGACGACGACGGTGTGATTCGAATTGTGCCCGGAAAAAATAGCGTAGAAGATGCATACAATAAATTTCACAGGCGTTTTGAAACCCATGACCATTACAGCTTTTCATACAATCAGGCACCGATGCATGTGACGGCATACGGTGAATCGTTCATCGAAAATGGTATTCCCGCAAGTGCTGTGAGTGATGGTTGGGCGCTGTCATACAAAAAATTTGACGTGCAATTGAAAGATATTCATGTGGCAGGGGCAACGTTTGCGGGACCCATTTCTGTGGATCTTACAAAAAAATCACAAGGTCACGGAACGCTTGTGGGGTCGGCCTCGGTGAATGTGGGTTCATACGCCGGGGGTGAATTTACCATCGACACAATAACCATCGAAGGAACCGCGACAAAAGGCAATATTCAAAAACAGTTCGCATGGACATTGAACAATGCAACGGATTACAGCAATTGCCACAGTACCACCCTGATCGACACCAAGGCTGCTGGTACCTTTCAAATCACAGTCCATGCTGACCACCTGTTGTTTGATAGCATCGTGTCGAGTGACCCGGCGGTAGGCTTTCAAGCCTTTGCGGATGCCGATCGCAATAACGATGGCCATATTACGCCCGCGGAGCTTCTTGATACGGATATCAAAACCTTTGATCCTGGCAATGCGGCCATCAATAATTTATGGGATTGGCTGCTCGCATTGTCGGCCACGGTAGGTCACATTAATGGCGAAGGCCATTGTCACGCAGCACCCCATACGCATGATCTTTGAGCTTCTCTCTCTGATGCTGGCAATTGCACCGGCTGAATTTAGCGCAACCGTCGAAGCCGATACTGTGCCTTCAGAATCGGCTTCAAGTACCGAGATCACCGCACGTGATATTGCTTCCGTGCCCATACGTACGGCCGAAGACGCGTTGCGTTTGGTACCGGGTCTTACGCTTGTTCAGCATGGCGGCGAAGGCAAAGGCTATCAATTCTTTTTGCGTGGATTTGATGCACTTCATGGTTCAGATCTTGAAATCACGGTGGATGATATTCCATGGAACGAATGGTCCAATGTGCATGCGCAAGGGTATCTTGATTTGGGGATTGTGATCCCTGAGCTTGTTCGGCGTGTGCATGTAATCAAGGGTCCGTTTACAACAGATCAAGGTGCGTTTGCCATGGCCGGCTCGGCTCGCTACCAGTTGGGTGTGGATCCGCAAGATAGGGGCTTTCGCACCCAATATCTCGCCGGGACCACCAACCGCCATCGCCTGCTTGCGGGATGGAGTCCGCGCAATGGTACGGGTGATGATTTTGTTGTTTTAGAAGCCACCCATGACGATGGCTTTGGTCAAAATAGGAACATCAATCGCGGAACGCTCAATGCACGCCATGTTGTTTTTGATTCCATTCGCTTTGGGTCGTTGTCGGTGATGGGGCTTGGGGGTGCATCGCATTTTGGGCTTCCTGGTGCTGTACGCAACGATGATCTTGCAAGCGGTCGCATGGGTTTTTACGACAGTTACGATGATGCAGGCGCTGGAACATCGGCACGTGGTGTGGTGTCTGTGAACTATGTATTAACACGGGGCCAACATCGTTTATCGGCTGTTGCTTATGGAGGATACCGTCATTTGGATCTTGTAGAAAATTTTACGGGGTTTCTGGAGGATCCAGGCAATGGCGACAGACGCCATCAAACACACGATGCGTGGTCGTGGGGTTTACGCGGTCGGTATGAATGGAACATGATGCCGTCGCTTAAATTTCATGGGGCGGCAGGACTGCATGGCGAACAATTTTCGCAAGCAAGTGTGCATGTTGGAAAATCGCTTGAAACCATTGATGTGCAGCGCAATTTGCAAGGATTGCAAACGCTGTTATTTGCCCATGGCGGTTTTCATTATCAACCCGTGCGCCGTTTGCGTGTGAATGCGGGCGTTCGCTTGGATACGATATTGGCCCATGTGAACGATCACACCGTTGATGAACCATCCACGGGAGGCGCGCGTTTTGTGGCGTCACCGCGGATCACAGCATCCTTGCGCATGCGTGATAATGTTACAGGGTTTGTGGCCTACGGACGCGGCTATCGGCCGCCAGAGGCCCGTTCGCTGACTTCTTATACACCTGCGCGCACGGGCATTGTGGAAGAGATTGTTGCAAAAACGCAAGGCTCTGTGACGGTTGCCGATTCTATGGAAACGGGATTTCGTTACACGCCTTCGCTTTGGCTAGGAACATCGCTTGCGGGATTTGCGACGTTTATTGCGCGCGAATCGATTTATGATCATGTGTCGGGATTGAGTTTGGAACTCAACGGCACACGTCGACTTGGTGCCGAGTGGGTGGTGTGGTCGGATCCATTTCCGTGGATGCGAATTTCTGCGGATGTCACCTATACCCATGCGCGATTTACGGGTTCGGGAAATCCTGTTCCCTTTGCGCCGTGGCTGGTGGGTGGTGCAAGTGTTGTGGTGCAGCATCCTAGCGGGTTTCAAGCGGGGCTTAGATTTTTAGGCCTTGCACCGCGTACGCTTCCCCACGATGCGAAGAGTGCGAGTTTGATGATGCTTGATGCAAGTATTGGCTATCGTTATAGGGGCTGGTTTGTGCAGGTGCAAATCGAAAATATTGCGAATATGCAATTGCGCGAAGGGGAGTATCATTATCCGAGCGGTTGGCCTACCCAGGCATCGCGCAGTGAATTGCCCGCGATCCATGTGGTGGCGGGACCGCCGTTGAATGCGCGTTTTATGGTTGGGTGGAGTGGAATATAGTATCGTTTTTTTTTTATATGTTGATATGCGTTCCGCCCATGACGTCCAAAGTCGCGTTAAATGCATGCCTGGGATCCAATTTGGGTGATCGATGGTCATTTCGATTCAATGGTTTGGACGGCAAACGGTATGAGACGTGGCTCGGTAAAACACCGCAAGAAAAAATGCCAAGCCATGAAAAGATAAAAAGTGCGGCGCGCCATGCACAAAAACTTGTGGCTGTTGCACAACAATTGCAGGGCGGCGATCATTTTGTGGACTTAAGCGCAAACCGTGAAAACGGCGTTGTTCTTAATGGATCGAAAATAGATCCGCGTGGGGTTCGTGTTGATGGTGGGATGAAAAAACCTGTTTCTGCATCCTATGTGATTGCTTCTCAGGCGAATGCATTGTTCAAATATGTCTCACGCGATACTCTTTTACCCGTACCCGAACAAAGACCTTGGGTTACAGAACAACGTCTTGCGCGCGATGTCACCACCAACGTCGCAGGTACCGGTGGCGCTGCGTGTTGTGCATGGATAAGCCTTGATGAGCCACAACATGCGATTTCGCGCACTGATCGCGAAAATATGGACATGGGGCATTCTGAGTATCATATCCCAAAAACGGCGGGCGATGCATTTTTGAATATCTTCATCGGTTATCTTGCGTTTGGGTCGGTGAAGATTGGATATGAGATTTTTAAATGGCATAAAGATCTGGCTGTACGTTTGCAACGTGGTTGCGATGCAATACATAAAACGCCGGAAAGCGAACGCACGCCGACTCAAAAAGCCGAATTGTTGTTTTTACAACGCCAACAACGTGAAGCACGCTTCCAGCAATGGGTTGCGGGTGTGGTCTCAACACTGGGTTCAATTTTTGCGTACGTGGGATTGTGGGTGATGAAAATATCACCCGTCGGTCTTTCGTTGTTGCTTCTGTACGGCGTGGGTCATGCCATCAACTCGGTGGTGCATTTTGTGCGCGATACCATGGCCTTGCGAAAACTTCGCAAAACACAACCCGCCATGCTTGAGGCGCACAAACAACTTGAGAAACGCAAGTGGGTCTTTGGTCGAAATATCGGTGTTTGGTTGTTGTACAGCGGTGGTATTGCGGTTTTGGGGGCATTGTCGCTCGGTGCATTTGGTGTGATGGCTGCGACGGGGGCTTTGCCCGGTTTGCTAACCATCGTGGGTATTTCCATTTTGGTAACAGGGATTGTGGGCGCGGTGGTCAACAACAATTTGGCCACAAGCAAACGATTTTATGCGGGTGCTGCACCTGCACGGTTTTGGGATAAAATTTCAGGTAAAAAAGAAGAGGAAGTGGATGCACGTTTGAAAGAATTGGTTGCCGACAAAAAAACTGCCAACGCATATCGTAAACATTTTTTAGAGAACTTGGATGCTGGTCATGGGCATCGTATGGAACGCCTGCAATGGCAAACATTGCGTATTCTCAATAAAATAGGCTTTTACGCGACCATGGGTTTGGTGCCCGGCCCGTTTATGCGCAACAAACTCAGATTAAAACGCATGGCGATTTCTCATTATAAGGGTGACGGCGAAGCGCGTATCCAAGCGCTTCGTAAATTAGATCGCGATGTCGCCAATGCACCTATCCAGGCTGGAAAAAGTCTTGCTGGAACATTGCAGGCCATTCAACGTTCAGGACGTTCGGGTGAGATCATGAAACTTTTTGCACAGCGTGTTCTGGTACCTGCAAAAGGGTTGAAAGATGCACCTGCGAAACCATGGCTTCTCGGCGAGTATGAAAGTTTTGCGGTGCGGCCTGAATTTTATACCGTGAGCAGTGCTGCGTGCTTTACAAATAATAGTGTGCAACAGAAAATACTTGGCGAAGATCTTAACGAGATGGTTCGATTGAAACCATGCTGTGATGGTAGCTTCTTTGCAGGAGAGTTAATCGAAAAGCTTGGAGATAAGGCGTTTGTTCCTGCGTATGCAGAAAAGGCATTGCGTGCGGTGTTGCACCAATGCATCGACCAGTTTTTAGTGTATCAACTTCCCAAAGACATTCAAGCAGAACGCAATGTGTGGGTGGAGTATGTGTCGGGGTTGAAATCGTCCTAATCAACTTCACGAATGCAGCGTAAAACATAACCGCCTTCGAGATGTTGTTTGGCGTCTTGTGATACTTCGCCAGGGAGATCGCTTATGCGTGGCGATGTATCGGGCGTCAGATTTGCAATCTTGAGTGTGTTGTCATTGGCGCGAATATAAACTTTCAATGAAAAGTAGAAATTACTCCAAAAGTTATCAGAGTCTGGAATGCCCGCGAGTGTATTTTGGATGAATGTATAATTGTCATCGGTCAAATTCGTAATGTCATTTTCGGTAATGATGCGCCATTCTGAACCCAATACGTCACCACAGATATCGACGTGATTCACAAGTGCAGGGATCCAGTAGGGCTTTGAACCGTATTTTTCATAGGCACAGAGTGCGACGTTGGCGTAATTTGCGGCGATGGCTGAAGTGAGTGCGTCATCGGTCAATGATGTGGTCTCGATCATAGGATATTCGGGTTCTTCATTGCCATTGAGAATAGGGGCACATTTTTCGAGTAGATACGAGAATGTAAGCGAAGTATCATTTGCGAGAACTTTTTCGCCATCAAGATCCTCGGGATAGTTGATTCCTTCGTAATCATACAAAGACTTTTTCTGAGCATCGACATACTGCCCCTTGTATACCGTCGGCAAAATAGGTCCTGATATTTCAACGCGTGGTGTAACATCGCGGGTTACAGATGCATTAGGGATCACGATCGAGCCATCGGTTGTAAGGCCACTTGCGAGAGAAGAATAATTGTTATCGTTATTGTCTACATCACGTGGTGTGGAGGACGTACTTCCTCCAGCGCAGCCAAACAAAACGGAACCTGCAATGAAAACACAAAACGATGGAAAAAAGCGCATAGGAAAATCCCCACTTCACGATATTTGAAAGTGTAAAATGTTTTTGATGCGTCTGCCATTGAATTTGAAAAAGGGAGGCAGGAAGGCCTATCTCTACAGAATTGTGTGCAAGTGTGGTTTTCTAGAACGCTTGGCGATCGCGCACAAAGATTCGAAATTTGTCCATCACTTTGCTGTTTTGCATGAGATGTTTAGCGTCTTTGTTTGCAATAAGTCCGGGTTGCAGAACCCAATCGGAGACACCCTCGTGATCGACAAAAGTTTCCATGAGTTTGGCAACATGGAACAGAGATGTTGGATCTTTGCGTCCTTGATGAACATGGA
>SYDY01000040.1 GCA_005801425.1 Bdellovibrionales bacterium
CCGCCCGATAAAATTTTGAATCAAAGGCCGCACGGGCGGTTCACGAACCGCCCCTACAAAAAAAAAAAAAAAAAAACTAACGCAATGTGACCGTTGCTATTTCCGGAAAATCCTTTCCCCAACACTTTACGATATCGCCCACAAGATACGCACATGCATGGGCATTGCCTGCTGATATTGCAAGAACATTTGCACCCAAAAAAACAGCGGTTGATGGTTGTTTCACAACCGCCGAAGGAGTAGGAGAAATGCCCAACCGATTATCAGCATGATTTCCCCAA
Organism: Bdellovibrionales bacterium; assembly: GCA_005801425.1. Lineage (GTDB taxonomy): Bacteria > Myxococcota > XYA12-FULL-58-9 > XYA12-FULL-58-9 > SYDY01 > SYDY01. Next base: position 282 of record SYDY01000040.1, read on the forward strand.
CAACGCACCGTGTGGTCATCATAAATCGCACAACTAAATCCTGAGCCGAGGGCGACTGCGAGGACTTCGTTGGTTGATGTTGCCACTGGCACTGTCGACGTTACATTCGTTCCACATGACGTAGGATTGTTCCCAACTTGGCATGTGTCATTTTTACCCCAACACCGCAATTTTCCGGTATTGCGCAGAACGAGACAAGCATGGCCATTGCCCGATGCAATCTGTTGAACAGTTGCTCCCGTAAAATCAATCGCGATCGCCGTTTTCGAGAGATTGCCATCAGTTGAAGTGATGCCCAGACTGCCCTCTGTATTTCTCCCCCAACACATGACACTGCGATTATCGAGCAACGCACACGTATGGTTGGAACCTGCTGCAAGGGCTACCGCAGTACGGCTCGCACCAACCGAGATAGGGAGTAAATTTCTCCCCATTTCATCAGGCCCATCGCCCACGTTGACCATCGCTGAAGCCGCCACACCCAATTCACCGTTCACATTCCCACCCCAACACTTCACCGTGCCATTGCCCGCCAATGCGCAAACATGGGTTGCCCCCACAGAAACGGATCGCACCGAATCAGGTACAGGAACAGATTGCACCAAAGTCTGAAGCGATACCGGATTGTACGTCGATGGAATTGTTGGTGGGATTGTTGCACCACCACGGGGATCCTTGTCACCAAGCCCCAATTGTCCGTTGGTATTCAAACCCCAGCACCGCACTTTGTTATCATCCACCACCACGCACGTTGTGGATGTATTAGCACTCACACCATGGGCCACGGAGAAACTTCCCAAAGACACCGCCGATAATATTTGAGGATTGAGCTGAGTTGTGGAGTTATTACCCAATCCAAGCTGTCCTGAAAGATTCGCAGCACCCCAACACTTCACCGAAGCATCATCCAAAATAGAACACGAATATCCCGTGCCCAATGCAAGAGGATGCGTGTCGTAGCCATCGCAGGTGTCATTGCAAATCCAATTGTTATCGCACAATTCAAATCGGTCGAGCTGGCCGTTGCCGCATGTGGTGGTCACCGCAACGGCATCAGCACTACTGCTTTGAACGGTTGCATCGCCTAATCCCAATTGCCCTACATGGTTCAATCCCCAGCACTTCACTGTACCATCGTCCAAATACGCACAGGTATGGAATCCTACGCTGGTCGCAGCAATCGCCATGGCTCTGTGGTTTCCACCAAAGGTAGGTGTCACCAACGTGCCTGCTGCTGAAGTGGTCGCTCCATTTCCCAACTCACGCGACGTATTTAATCCCCAGCATCGAACGCTTTGATCATCAAGCAATGCACATGCGTGGGCTGCACCTGCGGTGAGTGCTTTCGCCTTGAGGGTCCCGCCAAATGCAACGTTCTGCGGTGTATGTATTTGGGTCGGTACCGCTGTAGACGACACACCCAATTGCCCACTTCTGTTGTCTCCCCAACACTTCACCTTACCATCGCTCAACAACACGCACGTAAATGCGCCGCCAGCGGCGAGTGATACGGGAGTAATACCGATACCCAAACCCAAAGTAGGTCCCGCGATGCCTGCAATCTCATTGAGCTCATCACCCACACTATTCGTACTTTGAATGCCAAGTTGATTGTTGGTATTTTTTCCCCAACATTTGACGGTATTATCATTAAGAATGGCGCATGTATGGTCTCTGCCTGCTGCAATTTCTACAGGTGTTTTGCCTGTCCCGAAATTAATGGCAGTCAGAGGATTTGCAATTTCACCCGATGCATCACCAATCACAGCAGAAGCGCCCGTATTGACCTGGCCTAATCGACCGTCAGCATTATTCCCCCAACATCTCACCGTCGCATTGTCTAAAATTGCACATGCATGTGTTCCACCCATGGCGAGCCGTACGGCCTTAATGGGTGTTACAGGAACAACGTTCGGCACATTGCCAAAATCAACAAGGACCAATGCATCGCCCATTTGCAGCGGTGCTGTTCCAACAGACGCAACAGCCCCTGTGCCAGTCGGGGGTTTGCCTATCCCCAACAGCCCGGCAGCAGACGTAGTAGGTGGCGGCGGAGATGACGGCGGGTGTTCTTCCTCCCAAACCTTAGAATTGCTTCCCCAGCACACAACCCGACCATTGTCCATCAGAGCGCATACGCTAGCACGCCCTACGACGACAGCATTGGCAGTTCTTCCCACAGGGAGCGCGACGGGTGACGTGGCATGATACCGATCTGATGCATGCTCCAAACCCAATTGCCCAAATTCATTATAACCCCAACACTGCACATCACCTTTTGGCGTGATGACACACGTAACAGCATCACCAAGCGCCAAGGGCATTTTGCGATAACCATCGCAGGTGTCGTTGCAAATAAATTTTCCGTCGCACAATTCGCCGGCATCAAGCGTTCCGTTGCCACATGTTCCCGTGCGCGGAATGGGCGTGTACGTACACGCACGCTGGCAATCTGTTCCCACCAAAGCATCCAACGTGTTGGCATTGTTATCATCGCAAGAACTAGGACAGTTTGCATCGCAGGATTCAGCGGGTTCTACGATTGTGTTTCCGCACACAGCTAAGCAATCGGTATCTGTATTGGCGTTATTAGAAAGACAACAACCATCGCCAGATAACGAAGCACTCATAGGCGTATGTGTACATTCAAGGGAACATGCACTCTCACTCCCTGTTTGTGTATCCACCGTGCATGCATTGCCATCATCACACGACGTAGGACAATTGCCATCACATTTTTCTGGGCTCTGCACCAAGCCATCGCCACAGACAACATCACAATCGGTATCAACATTGATAAGAGAATTATTGCATTCATTAACGTGACAACAACCATCGCCACTTGCACACCCAAGCACTGTTGCTTGGCATCTGATTTGGCATGGCTCTCCCAACGGCGCATTGCGCGTACACGGATTGTCATCAGCATCTGCCAGGCAGACCGTGGGGCAATTGCCATCGCAGCGCTCTCCTGGATCGATCACCCCATTGCCACACAGCAATTCCGCACGGCCTGCACCTATTTTAAGATCACTGAATTGGCATCCAGAACCTACCCATGCAGCCAAGAACATCACGCGGCGAAAAAACATAACCCCATGTTGTGACATGATGTGCGTTTCTCGCAACTTTCAGGAACCATTGTACCGCGCTGGCGTTGGCCCTATAATCTCGGAAATGAGATCGATGACATCATTATTTCTTCTTGGATTGCCATGGTTTGCGGCTTGTGCACACTCACAATCTGCCACGCAGGCTAGGAGCACCCTCGCAGGGCTTGGCGACAATACAGGCCTCTCAGGGCAAGTGACCTTTCTGAGTCAATCGGATGGAGTTCAGATCGAAGGCCACGTCGCGGGGCTCATCCCCGAAAGTGTGCACGGTTTTCACGTCCATGAAACGGGCAGCTGCGCAAGCGCCGACGGCATGTCAGCTGGAGGGCATTTCAATCCAGAAGGACACGCCCACGGCAGCATCACAGGCGTCTCCCATATCGGCGATCTGGGCAACATCACCGCAGATCAGAGTGGAAACGCCACAATTAACGTGTTCAAAGCAGGGGCAACGTTGGGCACAGATGCCAACAGCCTGTTAGGACGCGCTGTCATTGTTCATGTCACCGCCGATGATCTCACATCTCAGCCGACCGGTGCCGCTGGCGCTCGCATCGCCTGTGGTGTTATTGAACCTGTGTCGCAATAACTTCGAGGTAATATAATGTCTCAGCCCATCTCCCCCGCCCTTAAGCGTATCATCGCCTTGATCGTATTTTTTAGCGTTGTTTTTGTGGTGATGTGCACCCAAGGGTACATGAAGTTCAAAGCGTACCAAAAGGCACAGGCAGCCACGTGGATTGATGGATCGCCCTGGAATGCCCATGCGTTCTCCATCCCTGAATGCCTGCAAGCAGGATGGCAATGGCAAAAGGGCTGCGATGGTCTTCCTACGTTATGCAAATTGCATAGCCAAACCTTGTTTCACGGATGTTTAAAAAGCCAAGATCGCAAAAGCTATTGCGACACCATGGGAGCACCTGAAATTACCAAAGATATTTATAAAATGTGCAATCAGATCATCAATCCGGCATTGCTCACACTCACGCTGGCGAAAGAGCGTAGCCAATGCAATGCCATGGGTCGGGTGATCGATGATGTGTGTCGAGGGTATAAAAAGGAATAATGCTGTATTTTTCTTTTAGGGGCGCTTGTGAAGCGCCCTAAAAGTTTCATTCAAGCATCGCAAGGGCGGTTCGCGAACCGCCCCTACAGTGAACACAAAAACCGATTACAACAACTTCCCTTGCCGATCGGCTTTGCTCGGTGCTTTGGCTTTTCCACGTTCAACGACAGTCACCCGTGACACCGGTTTGTTGCCCACGTGAATACCGCGTGTGGTGGTGCCCATCAATTCGAGACTTGCCAGATCAAACGTAGTACCCGCAACGCGCTGCCTAGAGCCTGCCTGATAGCTCACTTCAAGCACACCGGGCTTATCACCTTGCAACAGAAGATCGACTTTGCAATCTACATCCTTCATCAGGCTGTATTCTTTGTTGCGAATAAACTTATGGATGTGTACTTTTTTCGCAAACAAATTTTTCTTTTTGTCACGATAAACGACGGTAAAGATCACACCTTGTTCGGGATCAAAAAGGTCACAATACAAAACTTTGCCATTGAGAAGCACTTTTTCAGGCACTGGCATAATGCGATAGCTGCCATCATCTGAAATCACCAAAAATAAATCGTATTCACTGCACGTGATCCCATAACTGTCGCCTTTGACTTGGGTTCCAAAAAAACCGCTCTTGCTGTCATAGGTGACTTTAAGCGTTTGTCTCGCCACGGCCTTGCGATCGACACTTTCAAACGTCGTGATTTCCGTGCGCCGTGGGTACTGTTTCCCGTATTTTTTAATCAAACCATCCAAATAAGAAATGACGGTTTTCGTCAGATGGGAAAGTTTGCTTTCTGCCGATTTGAGAGCCTCGGCGATAGCATCCATTTGTTCGAGGTGCCTTGCAATATCAAACGCAGAAATACGACGGATCCGAATTTCAAGAAGACGCTTCACATCGTCATCCGTGATCTCGCGTATGAAACTCTTTTTAAATGGCGCCATACCTTCATGGATCGTTGAGGTCAAACCCTCTTCCGTGGTCGCTTTTTCAAGGCGCTTGTACACACGTTCTTCAATAAAGATCCGTTCAAGCGTGAGCCAATGCTGCTTGTCTTGAAGCCTTGCAAGCTCAAATTCAAGCTCAACTTTGATCTGGGCACGAAGACGGGTGGTGCAATCTTCAAGCACCTGCTCCACCGTGTATTCCACGGGGCGCCGATCTCGGATCACCACAATATTGCTCGACACCGACATTTCGCAGTCGGTGTACGCGTAGAGCTGCGGGATCACCTCTTCGGCGGTTGTACCGCGCGGCAACACCAATTCGATTTCAACTTTATCGGTGGTGTAATCGTTGATGCTGGCAATCTTCACTTTGTTTTTTTGCGCAGCCGCTTCGATACTGGCGATAAGGCCTTCGGTGGTGGTGGCAAAAGGGATCTCGCTCACCACAATTGTTTTTTCGTTTTTTTCTTTGATGCGCGCGCGCAGCTTTACTTTCCCACGACCATGATCGTATTCCGAAACGTCCATCAATCCGCCATGGATGGCATCAGGATAGAGTTCATAGGATCCGCCCTTGAGAATGGCTTTTTGTGCTTCCAAAAGTTCACCGAAATTGTGCGGCAAAATTTTGGTGGCCATGCCAACGGCAATGCCTTCGGTGCCAAGCATCAGCACCACGGGCAATTTGGAAGGCAAAAACTCGGGTTCTTCTTTGCGCCCATCGTAGCTTGGAACAAACTTGGTCAAATGCTTGTTAAACAGGGTTTCTCGGGCAAGATCCGTAAGACGACATTCGATGTATCGTGATGCTGCCGCCGCGTGCCCTGTGATCACATTCCCAAAATTTCCTTGTTTTTCGATAAAATATTCTTTGTTTGCAAGCACCACCAACGCATCGCCAATGGACACATCCCCGTGGGGATGCAGCTTCATGGACTCGCCGATGATATTGGCCACTTTGTGAAACTTGCCATCGTCTGTATCAAAAAGCGTCGCAAGAATGCGTCGCTGAACAGGCTTGCACCCATCGCGAATATCAGGAATGGCGCGGTCGATAACCACGTAGGATGCATACTCGATAAAATTTTGGCGCATCAGCGCGGGGAGTTGATTGTCTCTCATAAATCTAAGCACCCAAATCGGTGATAAGGTTATCGATCACAAATTGCTTACGCTCAGGGCTATTTTTTCCCATATAAAAGCTGAGCGTTTTTCCGATTTCACCCACGTTACTAACAACCACAGGGATCAATCGAATATTGGTCGAAATAAATTGTTTAAATTCTTTGGGACTGATTTCACCAAGACCTTTAAAACGTGTGATCTCTGGGGTCTTAATCACCGCCAGGGCCGCATCGCGTTCCATTTCGCTGTAGCAATACCGGGTTTCTTTTTTGTTGCGCACACGAAAAAGAGGTGTCTCTAAAATATGCACGTGGCCTTTAACGACCAGATCTTCAAAGTAATGCAAAAAATACGTGAGAAGCAAATTGCGGATGTGCATCCCATCCACATCGGCATCGGTTGCGATCACCACTTTGTTGTACCGCAGGCCTTCAAGGCTGTCTTCGATCCCTAAAGCCCGCATCATATTGTAAAGTTCTTCGTTTTTATAAACCGCGTCGCGTTTGAGACCAAACGTGTTGAGCGGTTTGCCCTTCAGCGTAAAAATAGCCTGGGTGTACACATCACGGCTCTGCACCATGGCCCCACCGGCCGAATCCCCTTCGGTGAGAAAAATCATGGTTTCTTCACGGCGCTTGTCCTTGGGACTGTCGAAGTGGTCACGACAATCAATCAGCTTAGGAATACGAATGGCCACTTTTTTGGCGCGATCACGGGCTTCTTTTTTGATGCTCGACAATTCTTTGCGCAAACGCTCATTGCTCTGCACTTTTTCAAGCAATTTGTCGGCTTCGCTTTTGTTTTTGTGAAGCCATTTTTGCACTTCGTCTTTGACGATGGTGACAACCCAAGAACGCACATCGGTGCTGCCCAACTTGTTCTTGGTTTGGCTTTCAAACACAGGATCTTGAAGCTTGATGGCCACCGCACCCAAAATGCCTTCGCGAACATCTTCACCCGCAAAGTTTTTTCCAGCGTAGGCATTCAAACCCTTGAGCACGCCCTCGCGAAATGCGCTTTCGTGGGTGCCACCATCGTTGGTAAACTGGCCATTCACAAAGCTGTAATGGTGTTCGCCGTAGCTATTCACATGGGTGAAGGCAAACTCAATGCGTTTGTCACGATAATGGGCAATATCGTACAGCGGCGGCTCCTCGCCGATCTCTTCGGTCAGCAAATCAACAAGGCCCAATTTACTTTTGAATTTTTTGCCGTTGAACACAATGGCAAGACCGGCATTTAAGTATGTATAATATCTTAACCGACGTTCTATATATTCTTCGTTCCATACGTAGGATTTAAAGATCTCAGGATCCGGAATAAACCGAACAAGCGTTCCCCGAGGGCTTTGGCTATCGCGACCTTCTTTGTCTTCCGCGAGGAGACCCTGGTGAAACAGCGCACGTCGGTATTTGCCATCACGCGTACTTATGACTTCAAATTTAGATGACAACGCGTTGACTGCTTTGCAGCCCACCCCGTTAAGCCCCACCGAAAACTGAAACACATCATCGTTGTATTTTCCGCCGGTGTTGATTTGGCTCATGCACTCGACCAGTTTCCCCAAGGGGATCCCGCGTCCATAATCGCGAACGGTCATCTCGCTTGTATTTTTATCAAGCGTGATTTCAACGAGCTCGCCCTCGTTCATGATAAATTCGTCGATGCCGTTATCAACCACTTCTTTTAAGAGAACGTAGATACCATCTTGGGGATGGGAACCATCACCAATACGGCCAATATACATGCCCGTACGCAAGCGAATATGGGACAAGGCATCGAGGGTTTGAATCGATTTTTCGTCGTATTGTACTTTTTCTTTTGCCATGGCGTGCTCATCAGGCACCACATGCGCAGGGGAACTGTCAAGACACTTGCAAATTTTTGTTATTTTTGGGGCGGGCGTAAGGTGTCGTGAGGAAAACGAGGTTGCCCTTTGGAGAGACGTTCCATTTCACACCAATGATCGTGCTGTAATTTTCTTACAGCGTCCATGATATGAGGGTTTTTCTGATCCATCGGATGAGGTTCCGACATTTTTGCAATGGCGGCGGAAATGTAATCGTCGCGGGTGACGGGCTTGGAAGAGGAACTCACGGTAATTCTACTCCTTTGATAAAGGGCGCAGCAAGCAGCGCCCCTACAAACAAGACAAGGGCGCAACACACAAAGACCATGCACAACAGCAATAGGCCAAGCATACGAAAACCCAAAAAAACAATATTGAAACATACATGCACATCAGTCAACGCACAATCGGGTGATTTTTCACGACAATGCCCACAACACGGGTTATGCTGCTGCGATGTTTCTCATATTGTTACTTGTCATGGCGGCACCTGCACGGCCGTCGGTTATCACGCTCGAACAAGCGATTGACGAATGCATTGCATTCAGTCCAGACCTTCGCGCCGCCGCAGAAAGCGTTGAACAATCCCAGGGCGATCTGAAAACAGCATCGCTGCTTCCCAATCCCACCCTGCTCTTTCTTTCATCACTGCAACCCTTTGCGGGCCATCCGTTCAGTCCTATCCGACAAGGCGGCCCTCCACAATTCGATGTCTCCCTGCTTTGGCCCGTCGATTGGTTGTTGTTTGGTAAGATATTTAAAGCCAAAGATGCTGTGCACAAAGGTTTGGACGCAAACCGAGCAACGCACGAAAATACCATACGGCAACGTGTTGCGCTCACCACGGCCTCTTTTTTTGCAGTGTTAGAAGCCAAAGAACTTGCACGACTTGCCCATGAACACGCCAACAACCTCAGCGAGGTATCCAAGCTCACCCAAAAGAAAATTACCTATGGCGGCGCATCCAATGTGGATGGCGACCATGCAATCCTTGCCGCCAACGTCGCACAACGAGAAGCACGCGAAGCGGAGTTTGTATTATTTGTGGCCCGATCCCAATTGCGCGCAGTGCTTGGTCGCCCAAGTCCTGCCCCTGATTTTGATGTGGTCGGCACGCTTGAACCTATCAAACGCGTGCCCACTGAAAATTTTGACGAAGCCTATCAACGCGCACAAACCCACAGACCCGATATTCAAGCATTGCAACTGCGCATTGCACAGGCAAAAGCGCAGCTTGCTCACGCCCATCGCGACGCATTTCCCGCCATGAACCTGCAAGGTGGATTTAGCTACCAAGATCAACAAAAGGCCATCGGTTATCCAGGGGCATTCTCATGGAGCCTTGGTATGTCCATGGAGATCCCAACATTCGATCGCAATCAGGGCCATATTCTCAAAGCGCAGGCCCTAACCCGCGAAGCGGAGTTGCGCCTGGAAGCGGCCCTGGTTCAATTGCAATCAGAGCTAGAGCAAGCACTCCACGGTTATGAACTCGCCGACACGGTGGTCAATCAGGATCTGCCTTTGCAATTGCGCATGGTGCGCGCCATTCGTACGCGGATGATGGAGACGTACAGCAAGGGCGGTCAAACATTGGTGGATGTGCTGGATGCAGAGCGCGATGTTCTTGAAACAACACGCCTCAACACCATCGCGCAGGTGGGTTATTGGCGGGCGTTGTACAGATTGCGAACGGTGTTGGGGGAAAAACAAGAGAACAGGGCGGTTCGCGAACCGCCCCTACAAGAAATCACGACCGAGAAAATTCAGCCATAAATGCCGTCAGTGCATCCACTGAAGCTTCTGGGACCGCGTTATAAATAGATGCACGCAAACCACCCACAATACGATGACCCTTAAGGCCCACAAGCCCTGCTTTCTCGGCATCTTTCCAAAATTGTGTATCCAATTCTGCAGAAGGTGTACGAAAGCACACGTTCATAATCGACCGACTATTTTCTTGCGCATGGGCTTTGTAAAATCCGCCGCTGTTGTCGATGGCGGCGTAAAGTTTTTTTGCCTTGCGTTGATTGATCGCACCGATGCCCTCGGCGCCCCCTTGGGCCTTCAACCACTTGAGCTGCAAACCCATCATGTAAATGGCAAACACCGGCGGTGTATTAAGCAATGAGTTGGATTCGGCCACCGTGCAGTAATTGAAAACATCAGGAAGATGCGACCGTGAGCGCCCTAGAAGATGTTTTTTGATCAACACCACAGTGGTACCTGCGGGGCCCAGATTTTTTTGTGCGCCCGCGTATACGAGATCAAATTGATTCATGTTGCGTGGACGACACAAAATATCGCTGGACATATCGCAAACAAGCGGCACATCCCCAGAGTGAGGCCAGGCTGTTTCCTGCCATTGCGTACCGTACATCGTATTGTTGCTTGTGATATGCAGATATGAAAGATCAGAGGGAAGCACCTTGTTTTCAGGAATATGATCATGCGCAGGACCACTTGTGGCAATAACCACCGTGTCACCCACTTTGCGCGCTTCTGCCAAAGCACCTTCTGCCCAATGGCCTGTGATCACATAGCCCGCTTTTTTTCCTGGTTCTAATAAATTCATAGGCACCACGGCAAATTGGGCCCGAGCCCCAGAGGCCATAAACAACACCGCTGTGTCGTTACCAATCCCTAGCAATTCACGAAGCAATGCTTGGGTTTCATCGTGAATGGCCTCATAGACAGGCCCGCGATGGCTCATTTCTAAGAGCGACAAACCACGTCCACGAAAATCCACCAATTCTTGTTGTGCTTGCAGCAAAACGACGTGGGGCAATGCGGCGGGACCTGCGGAGAAATTGTGGATCATGTTGGACCGGTTAGCAGGGGGAATGATGGGGGGTCAATTCCTAGACCGGTTTAGTGAGCTCAAAAATCATAAATAACGGGATTTTGCCGTAAATTGCATAGAAATTTGAGTTTTCTTCAATCACGGATGCAAGTGGCTTAGGCTCAAGAATATCTGAAATAACAAACCCGCTGTCTCTTATATCCTTGATGATGGCAGACAAAGGCCGATGATAATAACTTACATGAAATTCGTTAAACCAAACATCATCAACTTTTCGTGCATTAAAATAATCACCAAAAACCGTGTACTCACCCGACGTGTGTTTTTCGTATCCCAACACACGCGATTCGCTTTCTGACATACGCGTCACTTCTGCACCCCACGTCATGGGATGGTGCGTTGAAAAAAGAAATGTTCCGTGTTGTTTTAAAATCCGATGAATGCCACGAAGCGTATCTAGCCAATTATCGATATAATGCATGGTCAAACTTGAATAAACAAAATCAAACGTCTGTTCCGGAAAGTCCAATTGCTCCATGTCCATGACATGAAATGCCAAATTGGGATAACTCGTTTTGGCGTAATCAATCAGCCCTTTTGAAATATCAATGCCAATCACTTTTTTTGCACCACGTGATTGGAGGTGTGCACATTCTTCGCCCGTGCCACAGCCGATGCACAAAACAGATTTCCCTTTCAAATTTGGAAGTTGTTGGTACATGGCTGGCTTTTCCAAAAATGTGTGCGCGAGATTTTTTCCACTGCGCATACGTTCTGCCCATTTGAGCGCGTATGCATCGTAGGATTGAATTGTGTTTTTATCAGTCGCCATGTGCCATCCTTCACTTTTTGATTTGTATTTAATTATTTGACGTCGCGATGCAATGGTATGCTTTTCATACAGATTTTTCTCGAGGGATCGAATTGTTCAAGTATCGTCTATTGCTTGTTCTGGGTGGATTTGTTGGCATCTCCTGTGGGGGGAGGTCTGAAACGAACGGTACAGGAAAAAGCAGCCGAGATCCCAACACCCAGTAATTTCTTGCCGTAGATTTATCTGCCGAACTTCCCACGTGTGGCGTGGAAAATGACAATACCCTCGCCTGGGTCGCCACAGAACACGTAACATTGTGAACATGGGAACTGGGTCGAGGTGAGCATTGCGGGGCCCAAGGGCGATAAGGGAGAGCCAGGCACGGATGGCGCCGATGGTAACGACGGGCAAGATGGCGCCCCTGGTGCAAAGGGCTACAAAGGAGAGCCAGGTGCGGATGGTAGCTCAGGCTCCGTAGGCACCAACCTTACCAATGTAAAAACACTGGCAACCCACGGATCAAGTCAAGCCTACTCACATTCGTGCGCAATCAGAAATCACAACACGCTCTGGTGCTGGACATGTATACTCACTGCGGCAAACAACATTTCGGCAGGTGAAGTTTGGTGCGTGGGAAACAATAACAGCGGACAATTGGGCGATGGAACAACAACGTCACGCACAATCTGGGACAAAGTATAGAGCTAAACAATGCCATTGATTTTTCACTGGGAACCAACCATGCATGCGCGGTGATCGACGGCGGTACGGTGAAATGTTGGGGCTATAGCAGTGTGTGCAAGCTGGGAACTTGCTACCTAGAGCAATACGCAACAAAGCACACCAGTGCGGTAAGAATTACACATGCACGCAACTTAACGATAACACCGCAAAATGTTGGGGAGCTGGAGCTCAAGCCCAATTGGGACATGGAACGATTTCTAACACCAACATTCCCGTAGATGTTAGACTTCACAACGTGAAAGCAATTGAACCACACCATCAGTACACCTGTGCATTGCTCATAGATGGTACTGTCAAATGCTGGGGAAATAATAATTACGGCCAACTGGGCAGAGGTGCCTGTGATGGAGCCCCCCAACGTGAGACAAAAGATGTGCTGATGTTCGTCTTACCTTAGGTTTTTTTTTCCGGCACCGTGTACAACACCATCAACATGGCAATGTGGCCCATGCGATCATTCGTGGGTTCTGCACGATTCACAAGATTGTTCATGTAACCCAACTCAAACTGCCAAGCATTGTGCTTCAGATTGAGTCCTGCAAAAACGCGGTTTTGATCAAAGCCCTGAATAGGACCTTTTGTTCCTGGATCGTTCAGCGTAAAAAAAACTTCATCGTACACCACAAAACGCAGATCTTTATAAATGGGACGCATGGCCCGCATCATGGTTCGCAAGCGCAACGACACGTCGCTGGCGTTCGCGATCAAACGTTGCTCAAATCGCGTGCGATTAACAATCATCCAATCGCCAAAATTTTGTTCATATAAAAATTGTTGAAAAAATCGCTGTTCGTCATCAAATTCAGGCGACAAAAGTGGTGTCCATGCATAGCCACCCCACAGCGAAATATAAGCCGTGACTTGGTAACCCACAGCCAAACGTGCGATCAGCCGCTCAGCGCCATGGTCTGCCGTGGTCGAAAATCGTGGTTGCAATTCAGTCCAATACCGTAACTTCGGCAGGGCGTGGCCTTGCACAGCGAACATATTCCACGATTGGAAATCGTGATCAAATTGCTCTGCATGCGCTTTGCCGCATACTGTCCAAGCCACCGTCATCACGAAAAAAAATGCAATCACGCGTCTATCGTTCAAATCACGCATGGTCAGCCTTTTTTAAAGAGTAATAAATGGTGGAGCCGAAGGGGATCTAAC
>SYDY01000041.1 GCA_005801425.1 Bdellovibrionales bacterium
ATCGATTTGGGCCCCGAAGGAGGTTCTGGCGGCGGGCAACTGGTAGTCGCAGGAACACCAGAGCAAGTTGCTAAGTCAAAGAATAGTTATACTGGTCGTTTTTTAAAGCCATATTTGGTGTGATGTCGATACTATACTTCGTAAGACGTTGGGTATTGCGTCGGTGAGGTAAGAAAATGGCAGCAGTTCATTATAGAAGACCACCAGTAGACATGCCGCCGGCTCCCCCGCCAGCAGCAAACCCTGTGGTTCAGCCTGGGATTGTTTATCCAGGCCCTCACTTTCACGCTGCTCCTCCAGCTCCCCGTGCTGTGCCACCTGTTGATGGTCGCGCGGTTCGTTATCCCGCTGATGGTGAAGTACACATCTTGAAGGTAGATGGAAATACGATCCGCTTCCGTGTTGGCGCGCATGTTTTCAATGCGACCATGAATAACGGATCAAAAAAAGTTTCCGAGATGGATCCTGCAGAACAGCAGAAGCTGGTTGCGCTTGCAGCATCGGCTGCGATGTTGTGCGAAGCATCCCATGAACCATGGAACAAGGTCTCCGTGGGCTCTCATGGCGCTAAAATGTACATTGGTCCAACAAACAAGCCTGAGGATGCGACAAAAAAACTTCCGCAAGATGTGCAAAATGTTTTGACCGCCATCTCAATGCAAGTAGGCATTATGTGCGGTGGCAATGTGCAGTGTGATATTTCTGCTTTGCAGGCACGTTCATCAACAGAACACTTTCGCGATCAGCATGTCGGCAATTACGCATTGCAGATGTTTCAAAATTTGTCACAAAATGAATTCATCGATGGAAATGCAACCACGATGTTATCATGGTTGATAGGAAGCGGTCTTGAGCAGTCTTTTAGAAGCCCGGCTAATGCGGGTATTCCTGAAAGTTACAAAGCGACTGTAGATGATTTTCGTTCAGTAGGAAAACCCGGAAATGCTTTTGATATGGCAGCATGCATGGCTGCTGCAGGCGGTATGTGTGACTTAGAGCAGGCTCGGGATGGGATACATGTTCATGGGCAGCCGGTTCGTCTTGGATTTAATATTCCGGGCACAAGGCAAGAGCTTGCTTCATGGCACCTATTAAACGATGGAACTGGTGTACCGGCTGGAACACAATTGTATCCTTCGGATCCCATCGAAGGTGAGGCCGCAGCGTTTCTTTTTCTTCTACCATCTAAAGATCCTGGTGGATTAGCACACTATGTGACCGTGCTTCGTGGCGACAACAATCGCTGGGTGTTGCACGATCCTTCCGAGACTAAAGCGCGTGATATTTCGTCACAGGACGTTGGGGCCATGTGGGATCTCTCTAAAAATTATGGTGGTGAAGTTGCAGTGATGTATGTTCGCGATGCAGCTATTGCTGCTCAGGTGGCTGGCATGAAAATCCCACACCTGCAGCAGTCGACCAATGGATGTGCCAAGGGCGCAGCATTGCAAATCGGTTATCTATTTGAGCGCGTTGTTCGTGCTAATCAGCCTTAATTGAATTGTCATGGTGCATGATCGGCTTGGTTTTTCGCTCACGGTACCGCCATTGTTGGTAGTGAGGTGAGCATAAGCCGCGAGCTACCGCTTCTTTGTCGCACAGCGCGCATACCCTGTTTCCGAAATCAGAACCGATATCTCCGGCAGAATGCTCTGGATCTACGTGATCGAGGCGTCGTTCGATGCGGTCCATGCGTCGATTAAGATCGTTCAGTCGTTTTTCTACGGAAGCTGCGACTTGAATGCGTAGGTCTTCCAGCAAGGCTTCAAAAAGCGCACCGCTGTCAGTCGTTTTACGTGGTGGCATAGTTTACATCTCCCCATTATTGTCTGAGCCCTAAACAAAAAAAGCCGCAGGGCGGACCGGTGAGGTACCACGCCTGCGGCTTGCTCGCAAACTCACGGGTTGCTTTTAGAATTTGTTCTGGATCAGGAACATTACTACCCATACAAACAGTACTAAGGACTCGATAAATGCGAGACCCAAAATCATGGGTGCCTGCAATTTGTCGGCTGCGTTGGGATTGCGTGCCAAGCCTTCAAGGGCAGCTGATGCAACACGGCCTTGACCAAGGGCACCGCCGAATGCAGCGAGACCAAGACCGATACCTGTGGCAATAGCCATCCAGCCAGCGCTACCTGCGTTGGGTTTTGCTTGTTCGGCAGGCGCTGCAACTGCGGCTTCATGTGCAGGGGCAGCTTGATTGGCAGCCGCATCGTTGGCAGCGACCTGCTCTTGATTGCCTGCCGCGACTTCATCCGAAGCCATGGCCATGGGTGCGATGATAAGTGCAAATACCGAAGGAAGAACCATCATCATTTTTTTCAACATGTTTATCTCCAAATAAAGTTTAAGAGCAGCGATTGCCCAGACACCGGCTCCTCTTCTCTCTCCAACCACCTCACCAACGTCGGTAGTGGGATCTCGCTGCTCAAAGGTCACACGGCAGCCGAAGCTGTATGCGAATGGTTGTGTTCGTCGTGGTCGACATGGCTGTCTTGGACCGACATGCCGATATACACCATAGTAAGCAACACGAAGACCACGGTTTGGATCACGCAGACCATCAATCCAAGCAGCATAAAGGGCAATGGAATGAGGATGGGAAGTAATCCCAGGAAAGTACCAAGGACGGCATGGTCGGCAACCATATTGGTTGCAAGACGCACGCCAAGCGAGAGTGGGCGTGCAAAATGGCTGACCAATTCAATCGGAAACATCAGCGGCGCAAGAAACCAGCCTGAGGGGGTTCCAGCGGGGTTTGCCATATGCGCAATGTGTCCCCATCCTTGGGCGCGTAATCCGTGAAAATTGTAGTAGAGAAAAACGATGATTGAGCATGCAAATGTGGTGTTCCAGTTGTCGGTGGGAGGGGTGAATCCCGGGATCATGCCGAGCAAATTGGAAAACAAAATGAACAGTGTGAGTGTTCCAATGACCGGAAAATACGTTTTACATTCCGGTCCAATGATGGATTTCATTTGGCCGTAAAGCGCTTCAAAAATGACTTCAAACACATTGCGGATGGTGAGATTTGCATCTGGAATAAGGCCACCATCAGGCGCTTGGTCAAGATCTGCGCGCACACGGCTACTCATGATCAACACAACAAGAGCAACCAACAACGCCGCAGCCACATGCTGCAACATGGGGGTTCCCCCGAGGGCACCCGTATGGGTGTGCGCAAAATAGGCTTCGAGTTGTCGAAAACCGGGCAAAAACGAAAACCAGCTGACGCCGTGTTCCACCGGAGTCTCCTTAAAAAAGAGGGGATCCCAACAAGGGATCTGCGCGTTCAAGGGGGTCTTATTGCGTGCTCTGGCTCAGACCGCAAGGGTTGAGACCCCATCTTTAAAGAATCTGGCTAGTGGACCCCTTGGGGTTCGTCTGTTAATTCAGACCGGGTGGATATCGAAAATCAAGGTAAGGACTGGGCTAAACGGGCATCCAAGCGAAGCGGCCAGGCCATCGCGTATATTGCTTCAGCACCTTTTTCGCCGCAGTTGGCTGCATGGAAATTTAGATTGGCCAACGGGCTACGCGTTATTTTGGCCAGCCGTGAGGGTTGTCCGGTGTTTGCGTATCAAACCTGGTACGGGGTTGGCAGCCGCGATGAGGATCCGGGCCGTACGGGTATGGCCCATTTTTTTGAGCATCTTATGTTCAAAGGCACGAAACGTTTCCCCACCGGCGTTTTCGACCGTGAAATGGAAAAACGTGGTAGCCAAACCAATGCTGCAACATGGGTTGATTGGACCTATTACACGCAAGCGCTGGCATCGTCGGGTGACAATTTGCGTACGGTGATCGATTTTGAGTCTGATAGAATGACAGGGCTTATTCTCGATGAAAATACATTTCGTAGTGAATTGGATGTCGTAAAAAACGAGCGTCGCATGGCTGTGGACAGTTCTCCGTCGGGTGAGCTTCAAGAAAAGCTTTATGCCTTGGCGTTCCAGACGCATCCATATCAATGGCCAACTTTAGGGAGCATGTCCCACCTTGAATCGGCTTGTATTGACGATCTCGAAGCTTTTTACCATCGCTTCTATGTTCCAAATAACGCCACGGTGGTGATTGCAGGGGGTGTTGACCCCGAAGAAGCGTTATCCATGATCTCTGAAGCATATGGTCAAATCGCGTCGGTTTCTATTGAGCGTCGTGCGTACGAACAGGAACCGATGCAAGTGGAGCCGCGTTTTGCGCAGATAGCACGACAAACGGCATCGCCAATTTTGAGTGTGGCCTATAAAAGCGCTGCCTTGGGAACATCGGAACATTTGAAACAGGAACTGTTGGGCGAACTCGCGGGCGCCGGCGACACGGCGCGTCTGTATCAGCGCCTTGTGCTTGATGAAGGTATTGCATCAGATGTTCATACGTTTGTAACACCCTTTGCGGATCCAGGTCTTTTTGAGGTTTCAGTAAGTCTTGTGCCTGATGCCGATGTGCATGAAGCCACTGAAATGATTCAAGAAGAGCTTGAGGCGTTAGCAGCAGGCGTGAGTGCTGATGAATACGATAAAGTTCAGAACAGCACTGAAATGGAAATGGTTGAAGCCTTTCGGGATATTGAGCAATTGGCCGAATCACTGGGCCATCACGAAACGTCGCTTAACGATTTTTCTCGTGCATTTTCTCACATCCATGAGGTTCGGGGCATTTCGCGCGATCAACTTGAAATGACCGCAAAGAGTACTTTTGTGATTAATAGGCGAACAACGATGGTTTGTTTGCCTGAGGCTGACGTTTGATGAACATCAAAAAACCTCCCATTCATCGTATTGTCGCCCATGGCATGACAGTGCTTGTGATCGAAGATCACAGTTTGCCTATTATCGATTTTGCACTGCTTGTACGCAAGGGTGCAGGGCACGATCCCGTAGGGAAAGCAGGTCTTCTGCACATTTATCTCGATATGCTTCTTCGTGGCTCTGCGGGGCTGTCTCATAACGAATTTGCCATGCGGGTGGAGCGTATTGGAAGCGATTTGGATACGGCCATTGGGCTTGAAGCGGCCGGATTTCGTGGCGCATGCTTGCGTCAGCATGCCGATGAAACCATGTCGCTTTTGCAGCAAGCGATGTCGTCGCCATCTATGGACCAAAATTCATTTCAGCAGCTGTGCCAAGAATACTGTGAAAATTTACGAACAGAACGTGATGAAGATGATGCAGTGGCTGATTTATGGATGACCGATAGTTTGTATGAAGGTCATCCGTTTGCACGCGGTACGGGTGGTCTTTACAAAGATATTGCAAATCTATCGCTGGATGATGTGATTGCGTGCGGAACGGATTTTCTCTCGTGCCCTGATGTTGTTTTTGCGATTGCAGGCGATGTGACTGCTGAACGCGCACTGGCATGGTCCAAGGACTTGTCCTGTATCTTTTCGAGCGGGCATGAGAACAATAGAACAGTGATCTCCAATGTTGTGATGCATGAGGGGTCGCATGTTTGCGTGATCGACAGACCAGGCCGTAATCAGGCGCAACTGCGTTTAGGCTTTTTGCATGATGCATGCATGGGCGACGCAGGGCTTGCCTTTTGGTTGGGGTGTGTTGCCTTTGCGGGGACGTTCAGCTCACCATTTTGTGCGGAGATCCGAGATAAACGCGGATGGTCTTATACGGCCAACGGCGGAACACGTCGTTGGAGTCGGTTTCCGGTTCCTTTGGTACTGCGAAGTGCGCCAAAGGTTTCTGATTTGCGTGATTGTACGTTGCTTGAGCTGGAATTGCTCAAGGATTTTTGCACTGAAGGGCCACGCGCAGAACATATTGAGGCTGCGCGAAGCTATGTGCTGGGGCGTTATCCCTTTGAACTCGTTAATGGTGCCGATTTGTTGCACCCTATGATTGATTTGGAGCTCCTCGGGCGACCGATAGAAGAGCTCTTTGACCTCCCGCAGCGATTTGCATGCCTTGATGTTGAAAATGTTTCCGCGACTGTACGTGATTATGCCCGCAGTGATGCGTTTGTGCTTACGATTGTGGCGCCTCGATCAGAGGTAAGTCCTTGGATCGACGATCTTGGTGCGCGTATTGCGTATCATCGGCACGACGAAGGGCTCGATCGTAATTGACAGGTGCCGTATGGCTGGGTGTAATTTCCCCCATGAAGTTTAATGTAAGACACACGTTCAAAAATATTTCCCGCGAAGAGTACGAAAAAATTTACTTCAACGAACCATTTAATGAGGCATTGTGTGCCGCAGTAAATCTGGGACGTGTTCTGGAAACATTGACCGAGGAAGCAGGTGTCTTAAAGCGTTCAGTACGTGTTGCGCCGCAACGCGATATTCCAGCGCCAGTCGCCAAGGTTATCGGTGCAGATAGAATCGAATACGTTGAGCATATTACGTACCCTATGGGGTCGTATCGTGGCACCTGGGATACCGTGCCGGGGCTTTTGGCAAGCAAACTCATCAGCGTAGGAACCTTTGGCTTTGATGAATCGCCAGAGGGGGTTGTTCGATGGATTGAAGGCGATATTAACGTCAAGATTTTTGGAATTGGATCGATGATTGAAAAAATCATGGTGTCGGAAGTTGAAAAAAGCTACGATGACGCGGCCAAATTTACGCAAGCATGGCTTAATGACGGTGGTATGACGCGTATGGCAGAAGCCTCCGGCGCGTAATCCCCTCTCCCCGAAAGGGGAATTCTCGGCACGATTCTTGCTTATTACCTCTGCATCTGCCGGCGACGGCAGGTTTTATTAAGAAAAGCTTAATAAAACCAATGGATTGGCGTCTTCCAGAATGGCAACCCCGCAAAAAGGTTGTCCTACATGACTGGCGGTACGCAAAACTTGCTGAGGTTTCAATTGAATAAGAATAAGCAAGGTATTCTAAAGGTTCTTAGCTCTAAGTTTTTCTGTGTGGGCTTTGTCCTTATGACGTCGGGAACCTCGTTGGCTGAAGTGCCCGTCTCACGCATTATTCATGGCAACGAAGCAACATCAGAGCAGTGGCCTTTCATGAGCGCCATTTATCGCCGTGGCTCTTTCTTTTGTGGGGCTTCAGCCATTGCCGATGCCTGGACCCTCACTGCAGGGCATTGCGTACTTGATCGCGATAAGACAATCATTGAGCCCTCGGAACTTAAAATAGAGCGAGGCACTGCGAAGCTTGGCACCAAGCTTAAACAAAGTGTAGAGAAAGTATGTATTTATCCTTATTTTGATCACAATACGTTCAACAACGACATCGCTCTGATCCAGCATCAAGCCAATAAGACGGATCATGTTCGCCTTGCGCTGCGTTCTGAACGCCCTTCCAATGGTTCTGCTGTAACGGTCGCGGGCTTTGGTCGTACCGAAACACTTCGAGTGAGCTCAGCGCTTCGTGAAACACGGCTGAGTGCGGTGGAATCAAACACATGTTCCTCATCATTTTCAGGCGGGAAAATAACAGCAAATATGTGGTGCGCGACGACACCTTCAGGTCACATTCCGACCGATAGCTGCCAAGGTGATAGCGGTGGCCCAATTGTTGCGTACGATGAAAATGGCGATGCTATTCAAGTGGGGCTTGTGAGCTGGGGTATTGGGTGTGCCGATCCTCAGCATCCTGGCGTGTATACCCAGCTCGATCGTTATAAAGTTTGGATTGATGCCTGCATGCGTGGAGACGATTCAATATGCAATACATGCACAGGATCTTGGGATCACGATGGAGACGAGACATGTGATGCCGAGGAAGATATCGATGGTGACGGAAAATGTTCAGTGAGCGATTCTATGACTCAGGCTTCTGTGGCGCGTTTTGCATCGAGCTGCAGCGAGCGTGCTACGTTGAGTGAGCCTGGTATCGATTCTAATGATGACGGCATGCTGAGTGTTGCTGAAATTGAAGAAAGTATTGAAAAATGCACGCCAAGTAGTGGCTGTTCTGCGGTTCATCCCTCGGATTTAGGGGTGCTGGTTGGATTGTGTGCGATGTTCTTACTTCGTCGTCGATGCGTCTAATCGTTGTGCTCGGCGTTCTTGGGCACGTTGATAACGCTGTTTTTCTTTGTCGGTTTGTGGCGCCAGAATGGGCACTTGTCGTGGTCTTCCGGCAGCATCGACAGCGACGAATGTGAAATAACCCGTAAGGCAGTGCTCGCGATGCTCATTTTGTGGGTCTTCGCGTTCAACGTAAACGCCAACCTCCATACTGGTCGTGCCTGCGTAATTGACCGAGGCTTTAAGAATAACAACGTCCGCCATATTGATCGGTCGGGAAAACCGAATGCTGTCTACTGAGAGTGTAACAACAGGGCCACCTGCATGACGGCCGGCAGCGATCCCTGCAATAACATCCATCCACTCCATTATACGACCTCCGAACAATGTCCCATGAACATTGGAATCAGGTGGAAGAACCAAATGTGTGGATTCGCTCGCTGAATCTGCAGGGAATTTCGTTTTTCGGGTCATGAACAACACTACTCTCGGTCAAAGAAAATCGTAATAGTAAGACAATGGTATTCATTGTCGGAACTTTGAGTGACGATGGTATTGACGATTTTAAGTGTACCACCCTGGCTTCGGATCCATCGGGTAATGACGTCTCCTAGTTCGTCGCGTTCTTTCTGTTTGGTTGCACTGAATACTTTAACACCCGTGAACATCATGTGCTCCTACAGTTGTCCAAATTCATGGTCGACAATTTTTTCCATCAAAGGAAGAGGGATGACACCATTGAGTCTGATCCCATTCACAAACATGGCGGGCACTCCTGTGACGCCATTGCGTTGGGCTTGCGTGATATTTTCGGAAATAGCCATGGAAGCACGCCCTGATGCAATACAGGCGTTAAACTGTTCAGCCTCGAGCCCGGCTTCACCCACAAGCGCTGGGATCGCTTGTGCTGGCATACGATCCCGTCGCAAAAAAACACGTTGATGAAATGACCAGTATTTGCCTTGTTCGTGAGCACAATGCCCTGCTTCTGCAAGTTCACGGGACAGTGTTTTGTTTGGCAACGGGTAGCCTTTGATACTGATACGAAGATCTTGAGGATAGCGTTTGGCAAGTTCTGTGAGAAGTGAGTCGCCCTCTTTACAATATGAACAAAGGAAATCGAGAAAGACGACCAGATGCACAGGTGCATTTTTAGGCCCAATGGATGGCGCGAGTCCTTCGGCGATGTCAAATCGTCGAAAATGTGGCATGGGCAGATCGTATGTGATCTTGGCTTTGCTTCGAAGCTCTTGAGTTAGCCCTAAGCGTGAAATGCGTTTGTTTTGCTCGGTGAGTTCGCGCTCAATCATGGGGCGTGCATCGGCATAGGGGATCACATCGGCCAAACGGCTTGCTGTGAAGGCTCTTTGTATCTCTGATTCGGAGGGTTGTATGGCATTTCGTTTATAAGCATTTTCAAGCAGGCTACTTACGCTTATTTGTTTTTTCTTGGCGAGATCGGCAAGAAGGACTTGCGTATATTTCTCCTCAAGGCCTGCCCATAACAGCTCAAGGGTTCTTATTTGTATTTCATTTTCTGCATCGGCCAGGCGCCGACGGTCTTCGGAAAGCAGATCTCTGCGATGTATCGCTTTTCCATTGATATGCCCAATCACCTGATTGGGCGCAGACATCATCAGAGCCGAGCTATCTGCATTTGAAGTGATCAGCGCGCACGCTGGATGCATGAACAAAATAAGTGCTATAAGTGATACGCGTTTATACACCCTGAGATCCTTAGCTGTTTTGGGCGTGGGGTGCCAGTACTGGATTTTTGAAAATGAAGAGAAATCGTAAAATTATGATGATGCGTTTTTTCGCAATCGTCATAGCGCTCGGTGGCATCGCCGCCTCCAACATATCCGATATGCGTACTTTGCTGCGCGACGAAGATACCTCTGTCGTGGAACAGGCAAGCTGGCTTGTTGACGAAGGTCATCATGATCTGGCGTTGGCTGTTATTGGCCAGGAAGCCACGCCAGAATCGCGATTGGTGCGTGGGCGGGCCTTACGAATGCTCGGGCGCTTAAAAGAATCTAAAAAAGTATTAAAGAAAGATCCTGACGATTCTTTCTTGCTTCCTTGGTTCCTTATTGAGCGTATGGCGCTTCGCTTGAAAGAGGATCCGGACAAAGTCAAATGTTCTGAGCTTGAACATCTTACTGAACTGAATGTCGCATTGCCCACGGATATGGTGATGGCATTGGCAACATGCTGGCGCGATAAAAGCCCCTTGGTTTTGCTCGTAAAAAAAGATGACCTGGTCGCACTTATACCCAAACGAGATCGTACAGCGTCACAATTGCTTCAAAATATTTTTGGTACGCTTGAAACACCAGAAGTGCCTCGGCTTTTGGGTGGCACGATCGATGATCGACTTGCAGATGCCGAACGCTTGCTCGATGCCAATAAAAACCGTCAGGCCTATGATTTGCTTAAGGTGATGTCGACCCAAGAGTTGAGCTTTGAACAGCGTTGTGTTCGATCTTTTGCGTTGGGTTACGCGACACGCAAAGAACGCTGGTATGCGGAAGCAGAAACTTGGCTTACGCAGGCCATTAAAGAATGCGCTGGGGATGAGGACCGTGGACGTCGTGCCATGTATACCCTAGCCAAAGTGGTTTCTATTCGTGATGGTTTACGAGCCATCCCCATTATCGAAGCATTTGCAAAAAAATATCCAGAACACACGATGGTCGATGATGTGATGTTTTGGGCGGGTGACTTGTACCAGCGTCGCGATCGTTTTGATGAAGCAAGCAAATATTATCGTCTTGCGACGAGGCTTAAGGGTGACCAATGTCATCTGGCCCGGTGGCGAATCGCATGGATGGCGTACACACGTGCGCATTACAAAGATGCGGCGAAGTTTCTTGGCGATATAACACAAGGGAAATCGGCATGCGCAGAAAGCGATGACGAGGTCGCCCGTGGACTGTACTGGAGCGGCCAGGTTGCAGAACGTTTAGGTGATCGTGCAAAAGCGGCGAAGTATTACAAAGAGACACAACGTCTTTATTCTCCCAATTATTATGCCCAGGCGGCTTTGGCACGCTGGCAGGCTCTTGATCCACAAGATGCAATGCATGAAGCTGTACGCCAAACTGCGCTCGCACAAAATGCCGATTTCGATTTGCCCTCGTGTGACCATACTCGATCTTCCGATGCTTTCATGCGTGGTACGGCACTTCTGGCGCGCGGATTGGTGCTGTTTGCGCGGGAAGAATTTAGATGGCTGGATGTTGATGATAATGACCCAAAATTGAATGCAGAGAATAGGTGCAGTGGACGCGATAAGCGGCTGCTTGCTGCATTGTTACAATACCGTGTTCGCAATATATACGATGCCACACAACGCATCCGTACTGACTTTGGGTCGACATTTCGTAACCCCCCTGGCGTAGGCCAAACCGCACTTTGGCGTGTGGCTTTTCCGCGTGCGTATCCTAAGATCTTGAAAAAATCGGAGAGTGATAACGATTTACCGCCGCTATCTTTGTTGGCGCTTGTGCGTGAGGAAAGCGTTTTCAACCGTGAGGCATTGAGTTGGGCAGGCGCTGCGGGTTTAACGCAATTGATGCTTCCCACAGCGAAAGCAGTAGGCAAGCAAAGTACACCGAATATGACGTTGCAACAAACCGAGGATTTGTTTGTACCGGAAACAAGCTTAAGGCTTGGGGGCAATTACTTGGGTTCTCTCTACAAACGATATAACGCCATGTTGCCCATCGCCCTTGCGGCCTACAATGCAGGAGAACCTTCTGCCAATAGTTGGGTGGAGGCCAATACGGGAAAACCGTTGGATGTGTTTGTTGAAAATATTTCGGTTCAAGAAACACGGGACTATGTTCGTAGGGTCTCGCAAACCCATGGTATTTATCGCTGGCTCTATCTTAATGCGCCATTGGCCTTGGATATGAGCCCAATCGTGAGCAACAAACGCCGATGATCCAACTATTTGATGTTTTAGCCCATTTAAACGATCGACGAATCATGATATCGTTGCCTCTGGTTTTGGCGCGTGCGGCGCAGGCTGGTATTTCAGATATTTTAAGTGCAGGTGTCGATCCTTCGACTGATTTGGCATTGCCCACCTCTTCTTTTCCTCGTGTTCACCGCGCGTATGGTATTCATCCTTCGGCATCGCATACAGGTGATTTTGCAGCCCTTGATCAGCGTCTCGATGAACCGGGTGTGGTGTGCATGGGGGAAATAGGCCTTGATGCGCGTGAAAACATGCCACCCCTTGATGTTCAAATCGCAGTGCTCGAGACACAGCTTCGTATCGCCAAAGCCCGTGATCTTCCTATTATTTTTCACTGTGTTCGCGCCCATGGGCTTTTGCTGGAAAGCATTCGTCGCGCAAAAATCGATGTGCCATGTGCTGTCCACGGCTTTTCGGGTTCCCCTGAGCAAGCAAAACTTTGGATGGATGTGGGATGTTATTTGAGTTTCGGTGGGCTAGTCACAAGGCCCGCGGCAATTCGCTGCAGGAGATCGGCAGCCTATGTGCCACTTGCGCACATGCTGCTTGAGTCGGATGCACCTGATCATTCCCCGTCCGGTGTGGGCTCCAGTGAGCCGGCCGATATTTTATCTATTGCCCATGGGGTGTCTGAGCTTAAAAATTGTCCATGGAGCGATGTCGCTGAAATCACCCATCGCAATGCATGCACTTTTCTTCGCTTGGCAGAGTGCCCCTTCCCCAGCTAAAATCCGCCTATGGCGACATCATCGACTTCTGTAGGTTTACCTCCCGTGTTGGGTACCCCGGCTCCTGTTCTCAGAGACACGGAGATCCCTGAAACACGCATGGTGACCCATCGCCGTTTTGATCGCCTGGCCCGCTTGTACGGAGATGCAGGGGTAGCTCGTTTGATGGGCGCCCGTATTGCTGTGTTTGGCTTGGGCGGTGTTGGGAGTTTTGCAACCGAGGCATTGGCGCGAAGCGCGGTTGGCCATCTTATGCTTGTTGATTTTGATAAGGTATGTGTCACCAATGTGAACAGGCAGCTTCAGGCGCTGCGTGGCACCATAGGGCGTTCTAAGGCCGAGTTATTGGCGGAGCGTGTTCGGCTTATCAATCCTCAGGCCAAAGTGCAGCACGAAGAAAGATTTTACAGTGCAGCTTGCAGTGAAGAATTGCTACGATCACCGTGGGGCGATTCGTTTGATGGGGTCATCGACTGCATTGATAATATGACGGCTAAGGCGCACCTGATTGCATCATGTGTGGCGCAGGGAATTAACATTGTAAGCTCTATGGGTGCTGCAGGTAAGATCGATCCCACCCAAATTCAGGTCGGTGATTTAAGCGAATGTCACGGATGTCCGATGGCAAAGGCGTTGCGCAAAATACTGCGTCAAAAACATGGTTTTGCAGAGCGTGGTCCTATGGGGGTTCAAGTCGTGTTCTCTGCCGAGCCGCGCAGCTGGCCGCAGCCCTTGGCATACGATGGAGATGAAGGTTTCCGCTGTGTATGCCCTCATAAGAGCAATGAGCATAGCTGTGAAGAACGAAACCTAATAGATGGTACAGCCTCGTTTGTCACCGGGAGTTTTGGTTTGCATTGTGCGGCTTTGGTGGTGAATGGGCTGGTACGACAGAGTGCGCCATCAGAGTGTATAGGCAGCTAATAAATATCCACAGAAGTGATTGACGCATTGCGCTGCGTTCGGGATTGACGCCGCCATCCTTTCGTGGTTTCGTCCGTCACTTCTGGCGTAGGGCGATTAATTTTTACTCTTTCGGTGGGATAGCTAGAATATGACAACTTCGACTCCAAAAATTGTTAAGCGATATGCCAACCGTAAGCTTTATGACACAGAGCGTAGTTGCTATGTGACACTCGAAGATATCTCGAACATGATCAAGTTGGGCGACGAGGTCCAAGTTATCGACAACAAGACCGGCGATGACCTTACGAGCGTAACGCTTGCGCAGATCATTTTTGAAATTGAAAAAAAGAAGCGTAGCTTTATGCCTCTGGCCTTACTGCGCGGTCTTATCCAAGAACGAAGCGATGCTCTCGGCATGTTTGCTCGTGATCAGGTAGGTAAAGCCCAGGCACGTGCGCAGGATGTCGTGGAAACGGCCAGTAGTCTCCGTGAATCAGCCGTGCGTTTGCGCAGTCAGGTAAGTGACCGACTCGACCGGGCTGTGGGAAATGCTGACAGCACCTCCACCGCCAGCGACGGATCCGATGAACCCAGTGATGACAAATCGGGTCGTTACAAACTTTTGGTTGATATGGCCGCGGCTTCCCGAGAAACCCTTGCCTCTTTGCATGAAGGTGTTCAGCATAAGGTTTTCAAACCTGGGAGTAAGCTTGGGGTTGAAATCGAAGACATCCGCAACCGAGTGGCTGATATAGAAACGCGTTTGCGTAGTTTTATCCAATAGTAGGGGCGCTGCTTGCTGCGCCTTGCCAAAGGCATTCGACAAGGGCTCAATTAGGGTTTAAACTGGTAGGTTGTGCGTAATAAATCGACGATGCTTTGGGTCGCTGGCTTTGCCTTGGCGATTCTTATTGCTGGAGTAGGCAGTGCCTGGCTCCTTTTTGGTGCAGCGATAAAACCCTCATCAGATATTCAGTTTAAAGTGACGTCGGGGGATAGCCTCAGACCTGTTTTGCAGCGCTTGGAAAAGCTTGGCGTGATCCGTTTTCCGCGGCTTTTGTATGTGTATGGTCGCATCATTCGCACCACAGGGGTTAAACGGGGTATTTATTTCTTTGATTCTTCAAAGCCCATGACAATGTCAGAAATATTGGCGCGTCTCAACAAGGGCGATATTCTTCAAGGACAAATAACGATCATTGAGGGCCACGATCGTTGGCAAGTAAGAGATCAGCTCGTTCGCAATGGCTGGCTTAGTGCCGCTGAATTTGATGCTTTTTGTGATGATCTTGCTTTTTTGCAAGCTCATCAGATCCCTGGCCCCAGCTGTGAGGGCTATTTGGCGCCGGATACCTATCGTGTGGCTTTGCAAATTGATCCAGGCTCTTTGTTTGCCATCTTTTTCGATCGTTACAGGCAGCGTTTTGAAAGTGTTAGTGAACAAGGTGACGGGCCTCTTCATTTGACTGAACGCCAACTTGTGACGCTGGCATCGATTGTGGAGAAAGAGACGGGCCAGCCGTCAGAGCGTGCGCGTATTGCTTGTGTTTTTTACAATCGGTTGCGCAAAAAACCTGCATGGAAATTACAAACGGATCCTACTGTGATTTATGCACGTAAGCTGAGCGAAGAAGGTTTCGATGGGAATATTCGTCGTAAAGATCTTCAAATGAATCACCCTTACAATACATATGCCAAAGAAGGTCTTCCTCCTGGACCGATTGCGAACCCAGGCCGCGCAGCCCTCGAAGCTGTGATCTCTCCGATTGAATGTCGTGATTATTTTTTTGTGGCCATGGATGCCTGTGGCTCACATCAATTTTGTCCGGACATCGCGTGCCATAGTCGTGCTGTGCAGCACTGGCAGTTGAATCGTCGCAAGCGAAAATAAAAACAGGCTACCCTCGTCATTCCCGCGCAATCCTCATCCTTATTAATGAACATCAAATGATCCAAAAACATCATCTTCTCGAAACAGATCATCGAAATAAAAAGTGTGTGATTGATGTGATGTCTTCATTAATTTGTAATTGTAATGACTTTTTTAGCTTTATAAGTCGATGTCGGCTTTGCCTGAATCAGGCATCGCAGAAGACCACAAGGTAATATTTTTCAACAAACATCACTCTTTGAAAGAAAGTATGTAGATGAATATGAAATGCATGTTGTCTTTGATTTCTTTTGGAAGCTCCATGGTGCTGCTCCCGAGTGTCGGACATGCGAGGGGGCGGTGTTACAGGAAAGACGGGAACTGCCGCTGAATCCGGTTATGTATGGGCGAACAATGTAACGAGTGCTTCCTACACGCCATCCTTAACCTATTCGTACAATTCCCGAGGCGGCGCCAATACGATCACACGGTCCGCTGCAGGTATCTATCAAGTGAAAATTGGCAATTTGTCGACGACGGGTGGTCACGTGCAAGTCACATCGTATGGTGCTGGAAGCGTGAATTGTAAAGTGCAGTCTTGGGGCCCTCAGGAACCACACAGGTTGTGAATGTGCGTTGTTTTAATGCGCAAGGTGTTAATGCGGATTCGCAGTACACGATGTTGTTCGTTGATTAAATTGAAAGTGTTTTGATGCATATCCAATAATCGGTTTGGAGTTGCCGTGCAAAGAGTTTTCATGGGGCTTTTAATGGCTGCATGTCTGTTTGTGGCAAGATGGGGCGTCGGTTCTCAGGCTGCACCTGTGAGCAGTGAAAAGCAACCGTCGCCCACGTCTACTTCTTTGCGCGTTGTGGTACATGACCCTATTCCTGATGAACAAGCGAGGAACGATCGTGTTGGTGTCATCGAACCCGATTTTTTACCCACCCAAGTGCTGATGGCGACAGATATTATTCAGATGGTATAGAATGTTTTGTCATATTAGGGCGTGGCTTCTCCGGATGCCAAACTCGCTCATATTCGCAGATTGATGGAGCGTGCGGCATCGCATCAGGATCACATAAAAGATCAGATTTTTCATCCTGTGGATCGGGATGACATCGTAAAAGCCTGGAAGGAGACCGACGATGTCTACGTGAGTGAAGATCTATACGAGCAATTTCTGCAACAGGTGAATCGTTTGGAACCCAGTGAACAACAGGCAGAGGTCGAACGCTTTGACTTACTGCGCCTCGAGCAGGCGATCACACCACCCGTTGATTTGACGCGTCTGGTGACAGAAATCCAAGACGCGCGCACCTCCGAAGAACAAGAGAATTTGATTCAAAGCTATGCAGCCGCTGTTCAGGTATTGCCGTATTCGGAACAAATGGAGGCTTTGGCGCGTTTTAGTGAATTACCAGGTCAGGGTCAGGCGATTGAATGATTGCTTAGGTGCTTTTAGGGATGTGTTGGTGTAAGCGCAGATAGACAGGGCACCACGCTTGTCGATAATCCTTAAAGCATGAGGCAGCAAAAAGTTTATTTTTACAACGCGCGAGGCGAGAAACTTTGCGGTGTCATGCTGGGAGGTCCTAGACCCATAGGGGCTATCCTATGTCACGGTATGCTGTCAGATAAAGACAGTCCTAAATACCAGCAGCTTGCAGAACAATTGAGTGCGCGCAATATTCCGACACTCCGATTTGATTTTTCAGGCCGTGGTGAATCGGGCGGATCACTCTTCGATATGACCTATTCCAAGCAAATTGAGGATTTAAATGCGGCCATAGAATACTTGGCAGCGTCGGGTTGTACGCGTGTTGCATTGTTTGGCTCAAGCATGGGTGGGACTGTCGCAATTCTTGTAGCGTCGCGCGACGAACGCGTTGTGGCGATTGCGACCATGGCGGCTGTGGCCCATACGGAAACGATGGCTGAAAGGTATCCTTCGCAGGTCGAACATTGGAGGCAGCAGGGCTATATTCAAACCGAATCAGGTCGTATTGGATCGGGATTTATTGATGATGCCGAGACACATGATGTGATCGCAGCGGCTGGGACACTGCTTGCACCGTTGCATGTGGTGCATGGCGAAGAAGATGAAGTCGTCCCCTCCTCCGACGCCCATGATTTGGCATCGGCCGCACGCAATGCCTCTCTCTGTTTGGTGCCCGATGCAGATCATCGATTCTCCGATCCAAAACATCTTGCGCCTGAAATAGAACGCATCGCAGAATTTTTTGTGGAAGTATTAGAGGGTTAGCAATGTATCGATTTTCGCCTCGGTATTTCTCACGTCCTTGGGGTGGAAATTCCTTCAAAAATTTATTTAATCGCCAGCATGTGCCTGATGGGACCATGGGCGAATCATGGGAACTGGCGGATATTGATCTGCATGTTTCTCATGGCGTGGACGGGAATTTTTTGGGCGATTTATGGCGCAGCGGCGTGTTGGGCGGTTCTGCGCAGGGACGTTTTCCATTTCTTTTGAAATGGATCGATGCGCGTGCATTTTTGAGTGTTCAAGTTCATCCCGATGAAGTGGCCGCACAGCGGATAGCGGGTGGTGCGGCTGCGAAAAGTGAAGCGTGGTATGTGGCGAAGGCCGATAGTCATGCAGAAATTTTGCTGGGATTTAAAGAAAATATTTCGCAGGAAACAACGTACGCGGCCTATGGTACACGAGAGATTGCAGATTTCATGCAAACAATCACCCCGCGTGAGGGTATGTTGATTGCGGCCCCTGCGGGAACGGTCCACGCCATTGGTGCTGGGCTACTTCTTTTGGAGGTGCAACAGCCTTCAGATTCGACTTATCGGATCTATGCGTGGGATCGTCCCGATGTTCCATTGCATGTGGAGAATGCAAAAATGGCTACACGATGGTCGCAGAATACGAACACGTGTGTTTCTTGCAATGAAGTGATGGGCCCGGGTTTTCGTATGCGAAAACTTGGTATGGACGATTGTCTTCATGGATCTGACTTGCGTGTGCTGGTGTGCGTTGGATCTCAAGCCGCATTTCGGGCCGGTTCTGAACACATCGCCATGCATTTGGGTGATGTATGGGTTATGGGTCGTCATGATGGCGATGTTACGCTTGCCCAGGGTGATGTGATGTGGATCGCTGAAAACAGAACCTAACGCCCGACTGCGGGATGGACACTGCTAATGCACGGGCGTATTATTGATGGCAATGAGTACCGAACATGTCGATCACGTTTACGGTGTATTGCGACGTCGCGTTGATATCGCGAGGCAGGTTTTTGGGCGTGGCCTAACGCTTGCTGAAAAGATTTTGGTTGGGCATCTCCCTGAAATGGATCAATTGGCCACCGCCAAGTCCATCGAACTTAAACGCAAGTCGAGCACCGTGGGACTTAGACCTGATCGTGTGGCCATGCAGGATGCAACAGCGCAAATGGCACTATTGCAATTTATGCACGCGGGCATGGAGAAGGTTGCCGTTCCTTCCACTGTCCATTGCGACCATTTGATCAGGGCCTACAAAGGCGCTGCCAGCGATTTGGCCGTTGCCAATCACGAAAATGATGAAGTTTTTAATTTCCTTAAAACTGTATCTGCGCGTTATGGGGTTGGTTTTTGGGAACCCGGCTCTGGGATTATCCATCAGGTTGTTCTTGAAAATTACGCATTCCCTGGCGGGATGATGATTGGCACCGATTCACATACGCCTAATGCAGGCGGACTTGGCATGATTGCCATCGGTATCGGTGGTGCTGATGCTGTTGATGTGATGGCTGGACAGACGTTTGGTCTTAAATGGCCGGGTGTGATCGGCGTGCGATTGTCTGGCAAATTATCGGGCTGGGCTGCGCCTAAAGATATTATTCTCTGCTTGATGGGCATTTTGACGGTCAAAGGCGGAACAGGTCATATCGTCGAGTTTTTTGGCGAAGGTGCATCCTCGATCAGCTGCACAGGCAAAGCAACCGTATGCAATATGGGTGCTGAACACGGCGCCACCACCAGCGTATTCCCTTTTGATGAATCTATGGCGCGTTATCTCGAAGCGACAGATCGCGCTGATATTGCTGCCCTGGCTCGCAAAAATGCAGAGTTTTTGCGTGCTGATGATGATGTGTTGGCTCATCCGGAAAAGTTTTACGATCGGATTATCGACATTGATTTGTCTGCATTGGATCCATGGATTGTGGGTCCCCATTCCCCTGATGTTGCACGTCCGCAAAGTACCATGAAAGACGTATGTGAGGCTGAAAAATTTCCCACAAAATTAAAATATGCGCTGATTGGAAGCTGTACCAATTCATCCTATGAAGACATTAGCCGTGCGGCGCATTTGGCTCGGCAAGCATTGGCTGCGGGTTTAACGCTTAAGACACCCCTTATGGTATCGCCCGGTTCAAATCAGGTGGCGGAAACCATCGATCGTGATGGGCAGTTGCGCGATTTAAGGGCCATTGGTGCGACGGTGTTGGCCAATGCGTGCGGTCCCTGCATCGGCCAGTGGCAGCGCGATGATGTTCAGAAAGGCGAACGCAATGCCATCGTGAGCTCATTCAATCGTAATTTTCCCGGCCGTAACGACGACAATCCAGAAACGCTCTCTTTTATTGGAAGTCCTGAGCTGGTGATTGCTTTGGCCTTTGCAGGAAATCTCGATTTTGATCCTCAAAAAGATACATTAACGAAGCCAGATGGGTCTTTGTTTAAATTTGAGATCCCCCAAGGACAAGAGCTTCCAAAAGGAGGCTTTGCCGGTGGTGATCTCAAGGGCTATAATCCACCACCTGCCGATGGCTCGGGTGTGGTCGTGCGTGTGGCAGCCGACAGCCACCGCTTGCAATTGCTTGAACGTTTTAAGCCTTGGGACGGGAGAGATTTTGAAGGCCTTGTTGTTTTAATGAAAGCACGTGGCAAATGCACCACGGATCATATTTCGAAGGCAGGACCTTGGCTGCGCTTTCGTGGGCATTTGCAAAATATTTCCGACAATATGTTTCTTGGTGCAGCCAACGCATTTACTGGTGAAGTGGGTAAAGGGCGCAATGTACTTGATAACACCATGGCGTCGTACCCAGAAATTGCAAAGTATTATAAATCCCATGGCCAAGGCTGGGTTGCGATTGGCGACGAAAATTATGGTGAAGGTTCAAGCCGTGAGCATGCCGCCATGTCGCCACGATTTCTTGGTGCCAAAGCGGTGATCGTGCGCAGTTTTGCTCGTATCCACGAAACCAATCTTAAAAAGCAGGGGTTGCTTCCGCTGACATTTGTAGATCCTGCTGATTATGATCGTGTGCAGGAAGACGACCGTGTGGCCATTCATGGTCTGGCAAATTTGGCCCCAGGCAAAGAGATTGAGATGATTTTGCACCATGCCGATGCGACGTCGGACAAGGTGTTACTTAAACACACCATGACCGAGGAACAAATCGGCTGGTTTAAGGCAGGCTCGGCACTAAACCGTATTGCAGAAGAGCAACAGTTAGCAGGTGCTTGACAGTGGTAGACGGGGTATCATACGTAGCGGCCCCAACGCGAAGAGGGTTTCGATGAAACAAAACATTCATCCAGAGTTGATCGATGCCACTATCAAGTGTGCGTGTGGTAATTTGGTCCATGCACGAACCACTCATAGTTATTCGATCGAAGTATGCGCTGCTTGCCATCCTATCTTTAATGGTAGTTCGGACCGGCTTGTGTTGGATACCGAAGGGCGTGTTGAGCGCTTTAAGCGTCGGTACGCAGAACGTCAGGCTGCTGCTGCTGCCCTGCAAAAATCACCGAATTAAGCGGACGTCTTCTTCTTTAACCAGGAAGGAACGTTGCTGTGCTTGATAAGCTTTCCCTTGTCGATGATCGCTACGAAGAGCTCAATCGGCGTCTTTCCGATCCCGAAACAATTGCCAATCGCAAAGTTTTTGAAGAGTTAAGCCGCGAGCATCGCAGGCTTGAGTCTGTTGTGGATCTCTACAGACATTTGCAAAAAGCAAAAGAACAATACAAAGAAAATCGAGAACTCGCAGAGACTGAATCGGACATGGAATTTGCTGCCATGGCGAAAGAAGAAGCTTCGCTTTGGCATGAGACCATGGAACGTTTGGAGTCAGAACTCCAGGTGATGTTATTACCACGTGATCCTAATGATGAACGCAATGTCATTTTAGAAATACGTTCTGGCACGGGTGGTGATGAAGCGGCGCTGTTTGCGGGTGAACTTTTCAGAATGTATGCGCGCTATGCTGATCTCGTGGGCTGGCGTGTAGAAATCTTGAGCGCATCGCCTGGTTCTGCAGGTGGCTCCAAAGAAATCATCGCACTTGTGAGTGGTGAAGGTGTTTATTCGGGGCTTAAATACGAATCAGGGGTACATCGCGTGCAACGCGTGCCCGATACAGAAACCCAAGGACGTATTCATACATCCGCATGTACCGTCGCGGTCCTGCCCGAAGCGGATGATGTCGATATTGTGATCCAGGATAAAGATCTTCGTATTGATGTATATCGTTCAAGTGGTTCGGGTGGCCAATCGGTGAACACGACCGATTCGGCGGTACGGATCACGCATATTCCCAGCGGACTTGTGGTGACGTGTCAGGATGAAACAAGTCAGCATAAAAACAAAGCCAAAGGGCTTAAGGTATTAAAATCGCGCTTGCTTGATATGGAACAACAAAAGCAGGCGGCAGCGATGGCAGCCGAACGTAAAACCATGGTGAAAACAGGCGATCGTTCGGAAAAGATCCGAACATACAACTTTCCACAAGATCGTCTTACCGATCATCGCATTGGGCTTACGTTGCACAATTTACCTAAGATTTTGCAGGGCGACATAAGTGAATTGCTGATGGCACTGCGCACACATTTTCAAGCCGAGAAACTCAAAGGTACGACCTGATGCATCCCGAGGTTTGGACCATTCGCGATCTTTTGCGGTGGACCACAGACCGATTTACTCAATGTGGTATTGAAACACCAAGACTCGATGCAGAAGTGTTATTGGCGCATGCACTAAAGACGACACGGCTGCATCTGTACACCCACCATGATCAGCCAGTGGGGACCGAAGAGCGCGCCCTCTTTCGAAATGCCGTGTTACGCAGAACGCAGCACGAACCTGTCGCCTATCTCTTGGGGTATAAAGAATTTTTTGGGCGCGAATTTGTGGTGAATTCGTCGGTGCTTATTCCTCGTCCCGAAACGGAACATGTGATCGAGCAGACCCTTGAATGGGCAGAAATACAACAGGATCCATGTATTCGGATCGCTGATATTGGCTGCGGATCGGGGGCTATAGGGGTAACGCTTGCGTGTGAACTGCCTATGGCCCGTGTGACGCTTGTTGATATTTCGCAATCAGCATTGAACACGGCGATTGACAATGCGCATCGGCTTGGTGTTGCAGATAGAGTTGAAGGCGTGTGTGCTGATCTGTGTACATCACTGCATGGCGCCTATGATGCGATAGTTTCTAATCCCCCTTACATTGCAGATGCGGAAGTTTTACCGGTGGATGTTCAAGACTTTGAGCCATCGCTTGCTTTGCGTGGTGGCGAAAAAGGTTATGAAATATTGCATCGTTTATGTCTTGATGCGCGCAAAGTCCTTCGTGACGGAGGTCTATTGGCGTGCGAGGTGGGTGCTGGGCAAGCGACGGAGTTACAACAATTTATGGCAGATTTAGGTTTTCGAGATTGTCGATGCACAAAAGATCTTGCGGGTATCGACCGGGTGACGACTGGGATCTGGTTCAATTAATCGTATAGCAATTGCATTGTTATCCCCCCCATGTGTTAAACATCATCGTCATGGCTTCAGATTTGGATATCAGTAGGCTGTTTGAGCCGGGGGCCGAAGCTGCGTTGGAAGCGTATCTGCGGCTTTTGCACCCAGCGGATCTCGCTGAGCTTTTTAGACTTACCGATAAATCGGAATGGCCTCAAATTGCGGCCCGTTTGTCTTCGGAAGAACTCGCGGATGCTTTGGCCGAAATGGATGAAGCGCAACAGTCGGCGCTCGGTGAAACGCTGCACCTCGATCACTTGATACGCGCAGTGGACGAGCTTGAATCGGATGATGCGGCCGATGTTGTGGCCTCTTTTTCTGAAGGAAAAGCCGAAGCCGTGTTGGAGGGTATTGAAGACTCCGATGCGATCCGTGAACTGATGGCCTATCCCGAGGACTCGGCAGGCGGCATCATGCAAACGGAATTATGCCGTGTGAATGAAAACCTTGCGGTATCCGATGCCATCGATGCTTTACGTGCGACCCGTGATGAGATCTCCGATGTGCAGCGAATTTATCTTGTGGATGAAAAACAACGGCTCAAAGGTATTGTAAAGCTTGAGGATTTGGTGCTCTCGGGACCGGATATGCCTCTTGCAGCAATTAAGTTTCCTGTGGAGCATCAAGTGTTTCCTGATGTTGATCAGGAGCAAGTGGCCAAGATCTTCAGCCGATATGATCTGGCATCCTTGCCTGTGGTCAATGCAGAGGGGCGTTTGCTCGGGCGTATTACATTTGATGATGTGCATGACGTCATTATCGAAGAGGCCTCGGAAGATATTCTTACGATGGCAGGCGCGCCTCTTGAAGATCTTGTTTATAGCAATCGCATTGTACGTATTGCGATGTTCCGTTTGCCATGGCTGGTCATAAGTTTGGTGGGGACTATCTTTGTTGCTTTTCTTAATTCGCGTTTTCGTACTTTGAGTGTGCATGCCCTGATGCTGATGTCTTTTGTTCCCCTGGTGATGGCAATGACAGGCAATGTGGGTGCGCAATCTGCCATGATTATCACCCGTGGTCTTGCTATCGGTAAAGTGGAATGGGGTGCGTTGGGCCGAACTTTTGGGCGTGAAGTTTCGGTTGCATTTTTGCTGGCGTGTATCGCAGCCCTCGTTGTGGGTCCTATTGCAGAGAATTGGCATGATGCGCTGCCTGGCGCTGGCTGGGTGGTGGGTGGATCGCTGCTTGCATCCATGGCGCTTGCATCGCTTGCTGGCACTGCGGCACCTATTCTTTTTAAACGTGTGGGTATCGATCCAGCCCTTGCGGCAGGACCTTTGGTGACTACGATGTGCGATATTTTGGGTGTGTCGGTGTATCTTCTGATGGTGGTTATTTCGGGGATTTAGGCTCGGAGGTGTGTCTTGGCGGTAATCGATGTTGAAAATCTAACCAAACGCTATCAGGATTTAACGGCCATTGATCATATTTCCTTTCAGGTTGAAAAAGGGGAAATTGTAGGATTTTTGGGACCAAACGGTGCAGGTAAATCAACGACGATGAAGATCCTTACAGGCTTTATGCCTGCGAGTGACGGTGTTGTTCGCATCGCAGGTTACAACGTATTCGAAAATCCTATCGAGGTTAAACGCCGTATTGGCTACCTGCCGGAAGTTCCGCCTGTTTATCCAGATTTGACGGTTTCTGAGTATCTGATGTTTGTGGCGCGGCTGAAGGGGTTGCGCGGCAAAGCATTGCATAGCGATGTTGAGCGTGTGGTCAATCGCGTTGGTTTAACATCGGTATTTGAACGTTTGATCCGTAATATTTCGAAGGGATTTCAGCAGCGCGTGGGGCTTGCACAAGCTTTGTTGGGAAATCCGGAAGTACTTATTCTTGATGAGCCTACTGTCGGATTGGACCCACGGCAGATCCGTGAGGTGCGTTCGCTGATTAAAGATCTTGCAGGCGATCATACCGTGATTTTGTCTACTCACATTTTACAAGAAGTGGTCGCGACCTGTGAGCGGGTGATTATTATTAACCGGGGTCACATTGTAGCGGATAGTCCGTTGAAAGATTTGGTGGAGCAGCATCAAACGCAATCGGCACGTGCGATGTCGCTTGAAGAAATTTTTCTCTCTCTCACGGAGGCATAGCGATGAGAAATATCTTGGCTATTGCTGGGAAAGAGGCTCGGATTTATCTTACCACCTCAACCAGCTATGTTGTATTTGCGTGTTTTGTGTTGAGCACAGCGTACTTTTTTCAGTTGTTTGTGGGTCAATTTCAGATGAGCAGTCTCCAGGCCATGCAATATGGCGGTGGCGCTATGCTGGAGCAGCTCAATCTGACTGATCAGGTGATGTATCCTCTTTTTATGAACGTCGCGGTCGTTTTTTTATTCATGCTGCCGATGCTCACGATGCGTCTTATTGCAGAAGAGCGTCGAACGAAAACCCTTGAGTTGCTGATGACATCGCCGGTGCGTCCTCTTGAGATTGTTTTAGGGAAATATCTTGCAGCACTGCTGATGGTTGCGCTCATGCTTGCTTTGACGTTGTTTTTCCCGCTGTTGCTTCAGATATTTGGTGCGACCACGATGACCGATGGAATGCATGCACTTGATTGGAACACCATCGCAACATCTTATCTTGGCATGTTTTTGCTTGGCGCAAGCTTTGTGTCTATTGGATTGCTTACGAGTTCTGTGACCGATTCTCAAATTGTGGCGGTGATGCTCGCTTTTTTTGTGTTGTTGATGTTCTTTGTCATGGGAAGTTCATCGGCAACGCAAAAAGGCATGTTGGGTGATATCCTGACCTATCTTTCTATTGCGGATCATTTGGAATCGTTTGTGCGCGGCGTGGTAAAAAGTGTTGATGTTGTTTATTATCTTTCGGTCATTTTTGTCGGTCTTTTTCTTACGTACCGCGTGATCGATGCGCAAAGGTGGCGATGATGCATCACGAAGAAAGTCCACAGGAAAAACATGATCACGGCATGGGCCGCATGGCGGGTGCCATAGGTTTTGTGCTGTTGGCGACTGCGCCCTTGACGTGGATGATCACAGGAACATTTGGTATCATGATGATTGCCAAATTGGTTCTTGGTATGGGTTGTCTGATTTATGATGTTTTGAAAAACCCATCGGCTATGGGGCGTATGTTGGGTGGCCGGTCGGCCACACTGATGGCGATGTCGACGGTGAGTGTGTTGCTCGTTTTGGGTTTGGTTGTGGTGGGGAATGTGCTCGCATTTAAAAATCCTGTGGAATGGGA
This sequence comes from Bdellovibrionales bacterium, assembly GCA_005801425.1. Taxonomy (GTDB): domain Bacteria; phylum Myxococcota; class XYA12-FULL-58-9; order XYA12-FULL-58-9; family SYDY01; genus SYDY01. The sequence goes on from SYDY01000041.1 coordinate 26,438, forward strand.
TTTTACCAAAGAACAAATTCATACCCTTTCACCGCAAACAGTTCAGATTTTGTCTCGCTTAAAAGAGGAAGTGAATGTTCAGGCTTTCTATCCTCCGCATGGGGATGAAGATTCGACCACGGTAGAAGAAATTTTAAAACGTTATCAAAAACACAGCGCGTTATTTAAATACGAACTCGTTGATCCCTATGACCGTCCTGATTTGATGAAACAATATCAAATTACGGATGGTGGTCCACGGATTGTGATTACAACGGCGGGCGGACGCGAAGCGCGTGTCAAAGGGCCTTGGGAAGATGAATTGACCCAAGGGCTGTTGAAGGTGACGGAGCAATCATCCAAAACGGTGTATTTTTTAACAGGGCATGGTGAATCAAGCACCGAAGATGAGAATGAAAAAACGGGACTCAAGGGTTTTGCTGATGCGATCCATGCGGATGGCTATGAAGTGGGTGCACTTTCATTGACCGAAGCGGAAAGTGCTCCGACGAAATCGCCCATTCATGTGAATGACAACGCGGTGAATGATCCAATCGTTTTGCAGGTGCCTGATCATGTTCAAATATTGGTTGTGTCTACAGGTGATCGCGAATTACTTCCAGCCGAAGTTGCTGCGCTTGAGTCCTATTTGACCAGGGGTGGCCGTTTGATGCTTTTGCTCGAGCCACACAAAAACAAAGCGATGAAGAGCTTGCTCGATCGCTTTCAAATCGAAGCGGTGGATGATGTTGTGGTGGACACCAATCCTGTAACGCGTCTTCTGGGGCTTGGTGCAATGTCACCCCTTGCGGTCCCTGAAGAGCCTCGTCATTCAATTACGCGCGATTTGGGGGCGGGCGTTGTTTTTTCAGGTGTACGATCGCTTAAGATCCTTAAAGATGAAGCGACGACCACTGAATCGTTGCTTGTTTCCGGTGCAAGCGCTTGGGGTGAAACAATACTTAAAAATGGTGTTGCAGAGTTTGGTCCAGGCGATAGAGAAGGCCCTATAGCTCTGGCGGCAGTTGCGACACGTGCTGTCGCTGATGATGTGCAAGGTCCGTTGAACAAGCAAGCACGTTTTCTCGTATTTGGAGATGGTGATTGGATCAACAACCAATATTTGTCGATGCAAGGCAATGCAGACATGGCCCTGAATGCGGTCAATTGGCTTTTGGAAGATGAAGATCGTATCAGTATTAGACCAAAACGCCGTGAAGCAAGTCAGGTGTTCTTAAGCGAAGGGCAACTGCGGCAGATCACCTTTTTTGCTATGGATTTACTTCCTATGATGATTGTTGCCTTGGGACTGGCCTTGGTGATGAATAGACGGCAGAGGTAAGGCATGGGTGAGCTAAAGGCGCGTGGGATCCGTTTGTTGTTTCTTGCTGTAGCAAGTTGGGTTCTCGCGCTCCTCGCTTGGCGGTGGCAGAGCACGCGTGATGTTAAAAAAATAGAAATAGATCAATCCAAATTGGTTTTTTCAGGCCTCAAAATAAACAAGATCACAACGATTTCTTTAACAACGACATCGGGACAGTTCGAATTACATCGTGACAATGAAGATGGTTTTTGGCGTATTGTAAGGCCCCATGCTCTTGATGCCGACAATACGGTGATTGAAGGATTGTTGAAGTTTGTGGGTGATCTTCGTGTCACTCAAGTTTTATCAGATCCCAAAACAGATATTCTCGGGCTCGACGTTCCTAAGCTTAGCATGGTTTTAAATTCTTCGGATGGATCTCAATATGGCTTAGAGATCGGTGTTAAAAATAGTTATGACGGTTCTCTGAGCGTTCGGCGTTTGGGTGAAAAACAAGCGCTCGTTGTCACCGGTGATTTGGAATTTCAGGCCGATAAAGATCTTCACGATCTGCGTGAGAAGCGTTTATTGACAATCGATTCGGGTTCCATTTCTGAGATCCGTGTGAGAGCAGGTGATCTTAACAATGTTCTTTCAGTGCAGCCCGATGGTGCCATGCATATCGCTTCGCATGGTAATTTCCCGGTTGATAAATCGCAGGCAGAAGCTCTTTTGGCGGGTTTGGCCAATATGAATGCTGCTGAATTTTATGATGATGTCACTTCGGAAACATTGGAACGTTTGGGCCTTAATACGCCGGATGTTGACGTTCATGTGGTGCTTAAAGAGGGGTCAGGCAATGCTCATATATTGATTAAAGAAAACAAGAGTGAAGCATTTGCAATGGTAGAAGGAAAATCAACAGCGATACGTTTGGGAAATACACAAATCGTAAAACGGCTTCGTGTAAGCGTCGATGAGCTACGAGATCATCATATTTTTTCTGTTGATCCTGACGCGATTGCATCGCTTCAGATCCGTAAGGCTGACATGATCCTTACGCTCACAAAACATGGTGCGAAGGACAAGGTTCGCTGGATCATAGAAGGACACAAAAAAGAGGCATTGGCTTCTGCGGTGCAGGGCTTGCTTTATCGTTTGTCGCATGTGCGTGGGGACCGTATCGATGATGTTTTGGCGAAAGAAGATCCCAAAGGTGTGCATTCTTTTGCAAGGCCTATGATTGAATTGAAGGCAACGGATGCCTCTGGTGCTCTTATTGGATGGTTAAGGCTTGCAGAATCACAACGCGGCACCCATAAGACCGCATCAGGTCCAGTGGGCACAGAGCCCATTCGGATCACAGAAATTGCGGCAGAGGCATTGGGCGATATCTCCGCAGATCCCGCCGATTATTATCAGGCGAAAGAGACGGTACAGTAGTGGACGCTCTCAAAATTACCGGACGTAAGACGCTGAGTGGCGTAATCTCCGTCAGCGGCTCAAAAAATGCGACATTGCCGATAGTCACTGCGGCACTTCTCTCTGATGGAACATCGATACTTCGCAATGCACCTGAACTCGCGGATGTTCAGACGCTGTGCCGTGTGATCGAGCATGCAGGGGCCATGACATCACGCTATGATGATGAATTACGCATTGATGGAAGCCGCGTAGACAGACCTGAAGCACCTTACGACTGGGTACGTCGTATGCGTGCATCATTTTTGGTTTTAGGGCCCCTGCTCGCACGTTTTGGTCATGCACGTGTATCGTTGCCCGGTGGCTGCGCCATTGGTGCGAGACCGGTCGACCAGCACCTCAAAGCGTTCAAAAAAATGGGTGCAGCGATTGAGCTGGACGCAGGATACGTTGTTGCATCGGCACCCCAAGGCTTGCAGGGCGCTGAGATTGATTTCGATATGCCGACGGTGGGCGGCACAGAAAACGTGATGCTTGCGGCGTCTCTGGCCCGTGGGACCACGATCATTCGCAATGCTGCGCGTGAACCGGAAATTGCCGATTTGGCGAAAGCTCTGCGCAGTATGGGAGCCAAAATTACGGGTGATGGGATGTCTGAAATTGTGATCGAAGGCAGCTCGTCACTGGCGCCGTTTGATCATCGGGTGATGGCAGATCGTATCGAAGCAGGAACGTATGCAGTGGCAGGCGCCCTGGTTGGCCATGATCTGACGGTGCAAGGTTTTGAAATCGCATCGCAACAGGCACTGATCGATGTTTTGGAAGCTTTGGGCGCGCAGTATCGTTTGGGTGATGGATGTTTGACCCTTAGCAAAATAGAGCATGGGCATCCGGTAGAAGTTGTTACGGGGCCATTCCCAGAATTTCCCACCGATATGCAAGCGCAACTGATGGCACTCATGACGCAGATTGAAGGCGTCAGTAGTATTACGGAAACGATATTTGAAAATCGTTTTATGCATGTGGCTGAATTGAGTCGTTTGGGTGCAGAAATTGCGATCAACGGTCCGGTTGCCTCTGTCTTTGGTCCGCGCAGATTGTCTGGCACCGCTGTGATGGCGACAGATCTCCGTGCAAGCGCGAGTTTGGTGCTTGCAGCACTTGCGGCAGAGGGCGAAACCATTATCCGTCGTATTTATCACCTTGACCGGGGCTATACGGATCTTGAAAAGAAATTACAGGCGGTGGGTGCTTGTGTTGAGCGGGTTGAAGGATAGTGGCAGGGTAAATAATTTATTTCATGGGTAGGAGAAGTTCGTGAACCGCCCCTACATCTACCGGAAACAAAGAAAGATCAATCCTTCTGCGCAACGGTCACGATGCGTTCTGTCTTCTTCTCTGAAAATGTTGTTCCATCGATGGCATGTTGACTGAGGATCTTGAACCCATTCCTTGTGAGCATGTCTCTAAGTTCTCTCGCAGTATACAGTTGCAAGGTCTGTACGGTGTTTGATCTTTTTAATTGTTTGGAGCCTTCCTGTGTATACTGAGTTGTGTAGGAAACAAGCACGCCATTTTTCTCGATAATGCTGTGTTGAATTTCGCGAAGCTTGGTCTTTCCTGCATTTCTTACCCACTCAATGGATAATTGGGTGATATTGTTGTTGTGCATGAAGTAACTTAAATTGAAGATGTCAAAGACGTAGATCCCGCCATCGTTCAAGTTTTTGTGTATATTGCGTATCGTTTTCTCAAACCCTGATTTTGTGAGATGCCCTATCGCATTGAATATCGTGATGACGGCATCAAACGTCCCAATCTTGATCGTGCGCATATCGCCCTGCAGGAGGCGTATATGGGATTTTTCGATCAATCCTTTGCGCTTTGCGATTTTTAACATGCCTGGGCTGATGTCGGATCCAGTCACTTGGTATCCGCGTTTTGCAAGCCAGAAAATCTGAGAACCTGTGCCGCATGTGAGATCTAGGACTGTTTTTACTCTATATTTTCGTAATATCTTTTCGATGGTGTTGTTGGTGGTTCTGCTGTTGGAAGTATCTTCGTTAAACGTATCGTAGTGTTTGCTGTCTTTGTTATACCAGTCAGGTATTTTTCCGTGGCGTGTCATGAGATTGTCTCTGGTGTCTTTTGATTAAATGACGGTTGACTCGCTGCTTTTACAACACATTGGATCTCTGCAAGGAGCAATCGAAATGCCGGCTTCGAAAATAGCATGGTATTGTGGTTGCAGTGGGTGAGCTCATGGGAAGGATCGATGACAGAACTTTTCGAGGGGATCACCACCGTATCCATGCGTGAATAAATTGAAATGGTTGAATCGTGTGGTTTTGCATGTTCAAGAAATGAAGAACCTCGGATCATTTCGCGGCCACAAGAGACTATTGTCAATCGAGCGAGCAATGTGCCGTTGTAGGGACTTCCTATCGTAATCGTTGCACAGATCGGGAGATCTTGTTGGATCCGTCGTGCATGGGCGATGACCAAACCACCCATGCTATGTCCTATGGTGATGACATGACGTCCACCACAATGGCTGCTGAAATCACGTATGTCGTGGGTGAGGCGTTCGCTCATGGTGGAGATGCTGCCAAACAATGGTTTAAGATTGATCGCATAGACGTTGGTGTAGCCACGTGCGCGCAAGCGCCGAGTCATCGACATCCAGCATGACCGATTCATGGCAAAACCATGAACGAGGAGAATGGGTGGGCCACCGCGCACATCAAATGCAGGCATGGTGTAGGGCAACCAACCGAAGGCATACGCCACGACAACACGTATTTCCGCACATGCTTCGCGCAGGGCGCTGATCAAGTAATCTTGCAGGCTGGGAGCGGCGCGGTCGGCCTCGTAACGTCCCCATGTGAGGCGATGAATGGTGGCGCGGGCTAAGATCCAGCCGAAAAAACCACATAATAGGAAAAAAAGGACCTCAAAGCCGCTGAGCATACAAATATTCTAACAAACTCGATCTCAATGCTCCAGAGATCGTCTTTGCGTTCGGCCCCTGCTTTGTTAGGATCCAGGCTACGAAATTCCCAGGGCGGTCATTGTATGTCGGTGCAGGAAAAAATTATTGAGAAGGTCGTCGTTCGGTTTGCCGGTGATTCTGGCGATGGAATGCAGCTTGCAGGGGGGCGTTTTGCCGCCGACACGGCCTTGCAGAGGTGTGATTTACGCACGATGCCAGATTTTCCTGCGGAGATCCGAGCGCCAGCGGGAAGTCTTGCGGGGGTTTCTTCCTTTCAAATTCACTTTGCATCCAGCCCTATTGATACACCTGGGGATTTTGTGGATGTGTTGGTTGTGATGAATCCTGCGGCGCTGAAAATGGATCTTTCATCATTGCGTAAAACAGGAATTTTGATTGTTAATAAAGGCCAGTTTACTGCAAAGAATTTTGCGAAAGCGGGCTATCCAAGCAATCCACTGGAAGACGGTTCACTTGATGCATACGAAGTGCATGCGATTGATATTTCGGTATTAACCGAAAACAGCATTGCAGATCTGGGCCTCGCGCCGCGTACAGTTGCAAGGTGCAATAATTTCTTTGCGTTGGGCATGGTGCTTTGGCTTTACAATCGCGAGATCGATGTGACGCTTTCGTGGATTGATTCACAATTCACGAAAGATACAACAATACGCGATGCGAATAAGCGTTGTCTTGCGGCCGGATTTGCGTTGGGCGAAACCGCAGAATGGGCACAAACACGTTTTCGTGTACCAGCCTCTCATCTTCCTGAGGGGATCTATCGCAGTCTTACAGGCAATCAAGCGTTGAGTCTTGGACTTGTGGTTGCAGGCCGCAAAGCAGGACTTGATGTTTTTTTAGGTGCCTACCCGATTACACCCGCCAGCGATATTTTGCATACGATGGCTAAAATGTCGGCTGCTGGTGTGATTACCTTTCAAGCCGAAGATGAAATCGCGAGTATCGCAGCGGCATTGGGCGCGTCGTATGGCGGTGCGTTAGGTGTTACTGTTTCAAGTGGTCCTGGTATTTCTTTAAAAGCCGAAGCCATGGGATTGGCCGTGATGGCGGAATTGCCGTTGGTGATTTTGAATATTCAACGTGCAGGTCCATCCACAGGGATGCCCACAAAAACCGAGCAAGCTGATTTATTTCAGGCGTTGCATGGGCGAAGCGGTGAAGCCCCTGTGCCTGTTCTTGCTGCTGCATCTCCCGCCGATTGTTTTGATACTGCGATTGAGGCTGCACGCATTGCTATTAAATATCGAACACCCGTGATTGTTTTAAGTGATGCCTTTTTGGCGAACGGAAGTGAGCCTTGGCATGTTCCCTCTCCTGATCACATTGCGCCGATTGATCCTCATTTTTGTACTTCGCCTGAAGGTTTCGCACCGTATAAGCGTGATCCTGGTTCGCTGGCGAGGCCGTGGGTTCGTTTGGGCACACCGGGTCTGGAGCACCGTATTGGCGGTTTAGAAAAAGCAGATATTACCGGCGAGATCAGCTACGACCCCGATAATCATGAGCGCATGGTGATGCTGCGCGCTGAAAAAATTAACGGCGTTAAGCGAGAATACGGTCCGCTGGAATTGTATGGTGATCCTGATGCTAAAACGCTGATTTTGGGTTGGGGTTCTACGCGTGGTGCTATTCATGGGGCGGTCTCTGAGCTTTGTGCTAAAGGAACACCGGTGGCAGGCCTTCATGTGCGCCACATGTTTCCACTGCATGCTGAATTGCTTCCTGTTTTGAATCGTTTTGAGTCTGTATGGGTGCCGGAGCTAAATTTAGGCCAATTTGGCTATGTATTGCGTGCTCACGGGGCATCTCATGTACGAAGTCTATGTCAGATCCGTGGATTGCATTTCCGTGTGACGGATCTTGTTCAACGCATTGAGCAGACTTTGCGTGAGGTACAACATGGGAACTGATGCAAAGCTAAGCAAAAAAGATTTTGATGCGGGCGTGGATGTTCGTTGGTGTCCTGGGTGTGGTGATTACGCTATTTTATCCACAGTGCAGCGAACCCTTGCGTCGCTTGGTGTGGCACGCGAAAAACAGATTTTTATAAGCGGCATTGGGTGTTCAAGCCGCCTCCCCTATTACATGAACGCATATGGATTCCACACGATTCATGGACGTGCGGCACCCATTGCCACAGGACTTAAACTTGCGCGGCCAGATCTCGATGTTTGGGTTATTACGGGTGATGGAGACAGTCTCTCTATTGGTGCAGGGCATTTTCTTCATACCATACGCCGCAACGTGAATATAAAAATTTTGTTGTTTAACAATCGGATTTACGGTCTTACGAAAGGCCAAACATCGCCGACCAGTGGGCGTGGAACACGCACCAAATCAACACCGGGTGGCAGCATTGACAATCCTTTTGCGCCATTGCCTTTGGCCATCGCAGCGGGTGCTACATTTGTAGCCCGTGCGGTGGATACGGAAGCCAAATCATTGCAAGAGGTGTTGATGGCAGCTTATGCGCATCAAGGCACTGCTGTGATCGAGATCTTACAAAACTGCAATGTATTTAACGACGGTGTTTTTGATCACATCACAGGCCGCGAGATTAAACACGATAAGCAAGTCCAATTGGTGAACGGTAAGCCTCTGATTTACGGAAGTGATGCATCCATGGGTATTGCCATGGATGGATTAGGACTGCGTGTCGGAAAAATAGGGAGTGATGTGCAGGCCGCATTGTTGCTTCTGCATGATCAAGCGGCATCTGTGGGACAAGCCTTTGCGATTGCACAACTTGAAGAACCGGTTGCCATGGGTGTGATCCGCGCTGTAGCGCAACCGACGTACGATTCTGAAGTTACTGCTCGACGGCCGTTGCGCGAAGAAGATAAATCGAGTTTGGAAGCACTTTTGCGTGGTAATGATAGTTGGTCGATTGGCGCTAGAATAAAAATTTAAGAGAACATAAATCTGGAAATTGAGTCGGATGTTGATAAGCTTTTGAATCAATTGATGAATGCATAGACGTCCGAGGAATCCATGGCGAGCAATATAAGATCTGTACAGCAAACTTTGAGTAGTTACGGGATATCATACACGGCAGGCGGTGGTTTGGAAGCAGCGACGCGGGCGGTCACCTCTTTGCGTACTTTGCTAGATGCAAATCCAGGCCAACCCATTCCCGAGAAGCTAAAAACGGCTATTCAGACACTTGCGGCGGATCTTGCCAGTATCGTTCCTCAAGAAATGCGAAAGCTACAGCAAGATTACCCTCGTTTGTTTGAACAAGCATCGGCCCCGTTGGGACAAAGGCATGCATCATCACCTGCTGATCATGTGCTCACACCAGGTGATGGCAGCAAGAGCGCTGCAATGGCCTCGGTAGATGCGTCACTGACGGATTCGCTTTTCGCTGGAGAAAGGCCCGCGAAGCCTGTGGCTGCACCCAGGCCTGGATATTTGATCGCTCCAGGCAAAGAAGGCCATATGGAGCCTCCAGCTAATTACCAACCGCCAGCAGGTTTCCATGTGATTTCATACCATGGCGGGCGTATGGTGGTCTCCGATGCACCAAAGCGGCCCGCACCTGTTCTGTTTACGTTAAATACCCGTATGGAAGGAAAAGCCCCCACGGATTTTTTACCTCCCGAAGGTCACTTTTTGGTTGAGGATAGATCTGCTGCGCATGGTGAAGGGTATACGGTGGTTCCAGCCCAACGCGATAACACTTCGATGGCTGATTTGAGTCAACTGGTGGTTGATAGAGCATCGATTACGCAGATACGAAGCAGCACTGGAGCGTTGATTCCAGTTGTGCGTCGCCCTGCACCACCCCCACCGAACTCGGATTCAGGCATAAGCGTTGGGTCATTGCTTGCGGAAGCTGTTATCGCCGACCCTATTGGAAGATTGTTTCTGGCCGCAGAAAGTAAGCCCATAGCTCAGCGAGAAGCAGCGAAAACGATTGCTGTACTTGTACAACACATTGCGGGTGCGCAATCTGCGCCTGGGAATCAAAAATTGGGCTTGTTTCGTGAAGCTGGCAGCACTGGAATGCTTAACAGATTTGTCAGTTCGACAGGCGTTTTTAATGAAACGTTGAGAGAGACAAAAGGCTTTTTTAAAAAGGGCATTAATCCAAGTCCTATGAGCGAAATCATTGCATCGAAGCTTGGGGGGGAGCAATCCCCGTCTCTTATTGACACGGCAGCGTTGATCAAGCGACTTGCGGTACCGGCAGGGCTTCATATCACATGTTCAAAAGAGGCAACCAAGGACGGTGTGAACGGCGTGGATCTGGGCGAAATAAAAGCAGGACAAGGCAAGGTATATGCATATGCACCTGATGAATTTTCCCAAGCCTTTTTAGCTACGTTCATTCAAACTGTTACAAGGGACGGTATGGGCACGGTCGCTGCATTGACCGTGGGCACTGCGAGTATCTTTCATGATTAATCTCTCGTAATGCCAACTTTGTTGAAGAATAGATCTTCAACCGTCCTTTGCACCACGCGCCAAAGTAGATCGCGATCGCTGCAGCTTGCAAAAGGTCCCAGCATAATTTTAAAGGCACCTTTGTCAGAACGCCCTCCGCCGTAAGGCACGCCATAGGGATCTGCACCGAACAAATCTTTGAGAAATCGGTCAGGATCCACTACGTCACTGGTGGTGCGTAATGAGCCATCCACAAAATGGTTGTTCACGATCCCATAGCAGATCACGGTGTCGATGCCTTCACGTCGTAGCATATAGTCGGCAGCTTGGCCGATGCTGTCACGGTCATCGTCACGCACATAGCCTACGCCTGCGATGAGAAACGTATCCGCAATTACTTTGTTGGCATACGCACGCTGGGTAATTTCCATGGTACGCGGCGAAATGTTTTGCATGGAGATTGAAATCAACAAGTCGTGATCGGCATATTGCGCCAAATATGCGGCACCACGGTAATCGACTTCACGGGCAAGCAAGTAATCGTCGGTGTCTGATCGGATCCCATACAGCAAAGCGCTGGCAAGTTTAGCACATGCAGGATTTTCTCGATCGAGGGGGGCGATGCCTGCTGCCAAATACTCTGCGTAGATCGATGCGGTGGATCCGGCTTCTTCACGGATGTCGATAAATTCGCCTTCGGATTCACCTTGAAGCTTGTGATGATCAACGACGCTGGCTAAGGGGATCCGATCGACTTCAGGTGGAAGTTCAAGGGTTTGTGTATCGACAATCGCCATGCGATCAAATTGTGAGAGGTCAACCTGTGGGCTGTATCGAACCATTTCTATGGCAAGTTTTTTAACAAGCGCTCGGTTCTCTTGATGAGAAATGTCATCGAAGTAGAGAACGGTCGGTTCAATATCAAAGTGCTCGCAGATGTGAGCATGTGCCATGGCACTGCCGATGCTATCTGGATCCGGGTAGCCTCGGATCGCTATGACATGTTTCTCGCCGCGGTGACGCTCCAACATGGCACGAAGACGATCCACAGGGCGCTGCATCGGGATTACTTTGGGTTTTTCTATACTGTGTTCGATCATGGTCATTCCTTGCTTCCCATTGTACCACGCCTTATTGGGTGCAATTGCGCTATAGCAGGCGACCTTACTGGCGGGAACTCTCGTATTATTCCTTGTCATTTCATGCGCAATTTCCATACAGAGTGGGTCCATGGCGTCTTCTGGAATACATACTCCTAAGCAACCTTCGAAGAAAGACTGTGCACGGCTTGACGCTCTTTTGGAGGTCGAACGATCCCTTTGGGCGACTGGATATGTTCATATTGCAGGTATTGATGAGGTAGGCGCCGGTCCATTGGCGGGGCCTGTGGTAGCTGCTGCAGTTATTTTGCCAATCAATGCGGACTTACCAGGCGTTGATGACTCCAAGGCGCTCTCACCGGCACGTCGTGAGCGTATGGATACGGCAATACGTGAGGTAGCAATTGCATGGGCTTTGGGAATTTGCTCAGTGGAAGAAATTGATACGTTGAATGTTTATCAGGCGAGTCGTGAAGCCATGCGACGTGCATTGGAAGGCCTTTGCATTGTCCCCGATTTCGTTCTTGTTGACGCGCGGTCTGTACCCAATTGCACCATCCCGCAGCGCCCCATTGTGAAGGGCGATGCCACATCGTTAAGTATTGCAGCCGCAAGCATTGTGGCGAAAGTCGCACGTGACGCCATGATGTGTCGATTGGCGCTAGAGTTTCCCTTTTATGGATTTGAACAACACAAGGGCTATGGAACCGCGGTCCACTTGGAAGCATTGCGTAAACATGGTCCATGCCCGGCACATCGCCGCAGTTTTTCGCCGGTGCGGGCATTGTGTGTGGGGTGATGGGACCCTCCCCAAAAGCAAGACAAATGAGCACCCTTCTGCTCGCAAAATGTATCTGACCACAAAGCGGGACTATTTTCCTCCTTCAATGCTGAGCGGCTTGCAAGCGGTCAATGGTAGGCGTAGGCCATTGTGTTTGGATGCTGGACATTTTATCCGGGAAAACCACATTTTGTTCGATGGCGCAGTTTAATTCGGGTGTGTTGGTAACTGCATCAATGGCACCGTAAATCGTAAGATGCCGTTTGTCCCGGTAGAGAAAGCGATCCCCATCGTGTGTTTTGCAGATCCCGCCTGCACACAAACGCTTATGCATCCAAACGACATGCGTACCCATTTGTTCCAGCTCACGTAAAAAAGCATAAGCATCTTGGGTTTGAGGGTCCCATTGTGCAGGCGTAAAGTCACAGATGCTTAGATCTTTTCCATAGAGGACAGCATTTTTAAGGCAGGACCCAAGATTGGTTGCCCTTGCGCGTGGCGGGGGTGCTATTACAACCAGCGATCGCACATGCTTGCGGAGAGGCTCAAGTGTTGTTTGCCAATAATGGTTGGCCAATTCTCGCGCCAAGTGAGCGTTGCCTCTTCCTTCAGATCTTAGAGGGGAAAAAATGCCTTCAAATGTCGACGATAGAATCAAACGATCAAAATGTTCTGTATATACCCTTTTTTCGACGTTACGATTGTGCCCATGACATGAAGAATCAGATTGGTTCGATACGAGCTCCGGAATGCAGCTACTGCGTGTTGCATTTTCCACAAAGATAGCACACGGGCTATCTCGATTTCCTATTACCCATTGCTCCCCAATGGAATCCCCCCAAATGAGTGTTCGGCTTGAAGCAAACATGGGTGGTTGCAGGGTATTTCGCATGGCCCGAAAAACATCGGCACGTCCTCGCAGCTTATCCTCGATATGGCCTGCAGTTACATGAAGCGCCCAAGCACGCTTGGGAAATCCGCGCGTTCCGTAACCTGCAAACCCAAGCGATAGAAGTACCAACGAAAATGCCATGAGAAGTGTTCCCCGTTGGACATTTCGGTAATTTGGCAAGTGCAGCCCATATCGAAATGGCTTTTCAATACAGCGATGGCTGAGTACTGCGATCAGTAAGGATGCGGTGATAAGGAATAGTAGAAATGTTGTAGAAAGATTTTCATTATTCAAAACTCGGGCAAATGCGAGTATAGGTTGGTGCCATAGATACAAACTGTAGCTCACCAGGCCAATGCTTACGGGAAGCGATCCCGAAAGAATGCGTCCGGCAAACGTTTCATGCTGCCCATAAAGGAGCACTGCAGCGGTTCCCAGCACGGTCACAAGCTTTGCGACCTCTGGATTAAGCCCTCCGCCGGATAGGGCCAAAAAAATCCCCAACAATCCCAGCCCACTCCACATATTGCTTGCTTGGGGTACGTGAACAAAATGTAGATAGGCACAAATCACGCCCGTAAGAAGTTCCCAGAACCGCGCGATGCTGAAGTAAAAATTGATTGCTTGGAAAAGAATACCGCCCATAACATAAATAGCGAGACTAAGCGCAGCTGCATACGCAAAGACACGTAGTTGTTTGCTGATTGCTTGTTTGCGCAAAGCAACAAGTAGCAGGGGAAGGACCAAATAGAACTGCTCTTCAATGGATAGACTCCACGTATGCATGAGCGGTTCCATCTCAACACGGGGATCGAAATACCCCCGCTGGCGCATGAAATAGAAGTTTGAGGAAATCATGATCGTTGAAACGATGGATTTGCATAATTCAGTTAATTCTCTGGGAAGCAGCACAAGCCATCCCACGATGAAGCACGTCATCATCATAACGAATAATGCAGGCAATAGCCTCATGGCCCGCCGAAAATAAAATGTTTGGAAAGAGAAGGCGTTGTTGTGAATATGGCGTAATAAAATAGAGCTAATCAGATAACCGCTGATGACAAAAAAAACATCCACACCCAGGTAGCCATTCGGCATCCAAAAGTTATTCGCGTGGTAGAATACGACGGGCAATATGGCGATGGATCGCAGCCCGTCTATTTCCCGCCGATACTTCATGGCTTGAGCATTATCATTGGGTCATTTTCGAAAACCACTTTCAAGCGAGATATGATCAAAGTTGTGTTTTACTTGGCCCCCAAAAAAGAAGTGCAACCTTTGAGCCAAAAGTGTATTGGAGCGCCCCATAAAACCCCAAAAACGAGCCACCGGTAAATCTTCATGTCAGTGAAAGCTAAAACTGTTTTTTTATAATTTCTCCGTGCGGTTCAAGGCTTTGACCGTCCGCACAATGGCTTTGATTGCTGCACCCATGCCGACCACCATCCCAAAGAGGAGCAGCCAAGGTTCGGTGCCAAATTTCTGATCGAGCCACTGGCCTCCGAGAACGCCTATGGCCACGGAGGCACACATTTCAATACCAAGGCTTGCATATTGCCATGACGCACCATAAGTCCCTTTGTTCGTTCGATTTCCCATGGCCATGTATGGACCTGTTTTCGTATGGTCGTCAAAAGGGATGCAAAACGGTTAAATATTTAACGTAGCTTAAATAACTACATGGATTTCTGACGCATACGTAAGGATACTTTGTACCATGTTCAGACGTTTATATCTCCTTGTGGCCTGTGCATTGTATCCAGCGTGCAAGTCGGTAGAGCTTCCTCCTGGACTTGAATGTTCGGGTCCCAACGACCATGGATCCTGCGCAGTGGACCATGCATGTATCAATTTCCGATGTGCTGCGCCGTGTGATGCATCGACAGAGTGTGATGGCAATTTTGTTTGCGACAACAGCATTGATAATCACAATGGGACTTTTAGTGGTTTTTGCAGTTTGCCATCAGGTTCGGGATCGTTGGTTGACACAATTATCAAAGATCCTCCTCCTGGTGCTACGCGTTTATCGACGATAACTTTTCACTTTGAAGCCTTAGGCGCCGTTGGCACCAAAATATTTCAGTGCAAACTTAACAATGAAGATTTTGCGTTATGTCCTGGCTCAACGGTTGGGAGTGTCACGTACTCTGGAATAGGTACGGGTAAAAATACTTTTCAAGTACGTGTGATCGATGGACGCCGTGTGCAGGACGAAACCCCTGCTCTGTTTGAATGGTGGGTAGATCTCACGCCCCCCGATGCATGGTGGAGCAATTCGGCTACAAAACCATCGGTTCTGCCTGTGGTGCCAAGTGGTGCATTTGGCCCTGCAAAGCCATTGAACATCACGGTAAACGGAACAGATACAGGGGGCCCTAGTGCGACACCTCGATTTGAATGTCAGATCCCCAAGGGTTTGAATTGGCAATCCTGTCCTGGATCTACGGTGGATCTTAGTACTGTTCTTGCTGATGGTGCATACACGATCAGCGTTCGTGCCGTCGATGAAGCAGGCAATGAGAAACTTTTCCCCGATCTGGTTGTTACCATTGATCGTATTGCTCCAGACATCATATTTGATGCGACGCCATTGAGTGAAACGGCTTCAACCCATGCTGATTTTAAGTTTCACTGCACAAGCGGTGACTGCACGTTTGCATGCAAAGTGGATGTTGATCCGCCGGTGGTTGTTGTTCCACCAGCTGCTGAAGTGCCTTTTACCGCATGTGCATCATCCTATGAAGTTGAAAAAGGTGCACATAAATTTCAGGTGAGAGCCACCGAACCTTCGGGTAATGTGAGTACGAAAGAATTTACTTGGACGATTGTTTCACCATGGACGGAAGTTTCTATCGGCGCAGGGCATGCATGTGCGTTGGATGCGGAAAGTGATTTGTATTGTTGGGGAAGCACAGCCAATGGGCGCCTTGGCGTGGGCGCTACGAGTGCTTTAGTTTTAGGTCCCACGAAGGTATTGCCGGCAGGTTCCAAGTGGACCTCTGTTGCAGCTGGAAGAGACTTTACCTGTGCGATGCGTCGTGATGAAAATACCCTGTATTGTTGGGGAAATCTCGCTTCGGCAGGTTTAAGTGGCACCAGCAATGAACCGGTCTTGCAATCAGGCTCAGGAAAAAAATTCGATGCGACGTTTGAGTCTTCGGTAGGCGTTGCGGCTGCATCTGAGGCTGCTTCTGTCTCTGAAGTCGTATTAGTTGCAAAACGATCCTCGTCCTCACCATTTCAGTTGTTTTCGAGCAGCTATTCGTCACCGTTAGCGCCGTCCTCAGTGTTTTCCTCAGAAAACGGCGCAGCCCGGTTTGGCGTCTCCCAATTTCATATGTGTTTGCAGAAATCTGATGGCCAAGTGCTTTGCCGCGGAGACAGTGGGTTAACCGGGCACTCTGGAACAACCACTTCAAATGTTCGTACGGTTAACGATGCGCTTGTTGTCGCAACCCGTTTGAGCGTAGGCACCCAACACGCATGTGCGATTGATACGGCAGATGCGTCAATGCTGCAGTGCTGGGGAAATAGCAATCAGTATCAGGTGGCATGTACGAACAATCCAAACAATACGTGCGGAAAGCGTCTTTTGACGACGGCAGTCGTTACAGGCGCACCTGTTGGCACAACATGGATTGATGTTGCTGCAGGTGGCGAACATACGTGTGCCATCGCGGCAAGCAATACGAAGCGTGATTTGTACTGTTGGGGGTCCAATAGCAATTTGCAGTTGGGCTATGTACCCTCAGGTGACGCGCGTGTGCAGACCACAGGCCCAGGTAAGGTTTTGGTGGATGTGGGCGACCCTGTGAGTGTTTTCGCGGCTGGCAATGTAACGTGCTGGATGACTTCCGATGGTGATTTATGGTGCATGGGTGACGGCGCCAATGGCCGTCTTGGAAATATTGTTCCGAGCACCGGTAATTTTCGCTACGGCCCGGTTCATGTACGCCATGCTGCTAGCGTTGATTGCGCAGAGGGTCTTATTGCTGGTGCATCTGGGTGTTCTAAGCCTTGATGGATTGAATCGCTTGTTCTGCAAGAGTCTCATCAAGTGACTTGATCCACGCGACGACCATGTGGGCTTCAGCCCAAAATTCGGGGCGCTTCTGATCCTGGATCTTTTCTATCGATGCTTGCGTGTGAATCACTTTGCGCAATGTTGACCGAAACACTTCGGGATCGATTTTCAGCGCCCACCATGCGATCATGCTTTGTGTTGCATTGGCTGTAGCATCGCGTACCATGGCTTGTAGCGAGGCATATGCATGATGCTCAATCGTTTGCAGTGAGGCATGTGCATGATGCTCAAAAGTGTTTGCTCTTTTGATTGAAACACGCTGATGGGATGCATCAAGTGTGCGGTCGATCCACATCGCGAGCGCATCTTTCGCCTCGGTGATCGAATGTGCTTGTTCTATTTTAAGCATGTTAAGAATTTTCCAACCGACAAAACGCCCGAGATGTTTGTGCCAGGCTTCATCGAGGGTTGGATTGTTCCACGGAAGATCCCATAAACGCAGCGCCAGAGTCAGTCGTTCGACGGCTGTATAGCCTTTCTGGATTTCTTCACAGGGCTTGCATTGTCGCTGGATAGCGAATGTGTTGAACGATGATCCAATATGCCTTCTGCCCCATTCTCCCCAGCGAGTGGAAAGCCACTGGCGCTTGGATTGCTCACCGCTTGTGCCTGGCCTGGCTGTGTTGTGCATGAGTGTTGCGACAGTATCGGTCAACGCATTGATAAAAATATTTTTTGGAAGAAGTACGTGACTGCGGCATGTTTGTTTTGTGCTGGGCTGTGGCGTGCCGCAGCCGATACAAGATCGTTTTTCTTGCCCCTCAGGTTTGAGTTTGATCTCCATGCCGATAAGTGGAATGACATTTTGAGGACGAAGCGTGCAGCGCGAAACTGTTTTGATGAGATCCTGTTCAAGATCGCGATAAAGAAACCGATTTTTTTTATCAATCGACGGTGATGTGCATATTTGCTGTTCAAGCACAGAGGGGGAGCAGACTTCAGAGGTGCTCGGAACGTGCTGCATATTATTGTTTCGGCGTGATGCGTCAAAAGTAGCGCGAATGTGATCAAATGTATGACATATCAAGATCCCTTGACGCTCCCGGCGCCTTGGACTATTTCGCCGCAAGTCAAACGCTGACTTTGGCGTGTGGCCTGGCCTGACTCTCTTGAACGCACAAACGGGCTTTTTCTCATGGATTTTGACCTTACCTTGGTGTTTCAAATGGGCATTTTGCTCGTCCTCTTGGGCGTGCTTAATGGGCTGGTGTTGCGTCCAACCCTTGACGTTATTGTTCGACGCGAGAAATGTACGGAAGGCGCACTGGCAGAAGCTGAGTCACTGCGTCGCCAGGGTGATGATGATCGCGATGCGTATCAACAAGAGATCCGTGAAGCGGGACGGCGTGCACAGGTGATCCGTGATGCTTTGGTACAAGAAGGACGTGAAATGGAGAAGAAATTGCTTCAGGATGCGCGTCAAAAAGTGCTTGATTCTCTTGGAAAAGCCCGTGGGGAGATTGCCAACGAGCGGAGCATTGCACAATCGACTTTAGACGCATCTACCCATGATCTTGCACGGGAATTGACCGCAAAGTTTCTCGGACGCGAGGTGTAACGGTGTATCGATCGCTTTCTTTTTTGGTTCTCTTGGTGTCGACTGTAGCCAGCGCTTCCGCAGGGAGTGGCGAGCCTCATGTCAACTGGTGGAAATGGGATGTCCATGCCCCGCCTATTGGCTGGTATGTTCTCGACTTTGTTATTTTTTGTTTGGTGCTGCGTGTCGTGGTTCGCAAGTTTGTTTTGCCTGCATTGGCCAAGCGTCATTTTGCATTGAAGCGTGAAATAGCTGCTGCCTCAGAGACGAAAGAAGATGCCAAGGCGCATCGTGATGCATATGAACAGAAGCGCAAGCACGTGAGCGAAGAGGCTGAGCAATTGAAGGCCAGCGCATCGGACGATGGGGCTGCAATGCGTGATCATACTTTGGAGCATGCAGGCGTCACTGCGGCTCGTATGATCGCCGACGTTGACACCATCATCGCTCAAGATCTGAAAGCAACTCAGCGCGATTTAAGTCGCATTACCGCCAATCAGGTGGTGGATGAGGCCGAGACTCGGTTGCGTACAGGCATGAACGATGCCGATAGGGTTCGCATGTTTGAAGCATCGCTTTTGCAAATCGAATCGGGTGCGATTGATGCAGAGCGCGGAGGCCAGCCATGAGCGGTGTTGCGCGTCGATATGCTCGGGCTGTCATGGAAAGTGCACGAGAAGCGGGCGGCGAGCAGGCGGTTACAGCGCTTGCACAAGGGATCGCAAGTTTTGTGGATCTCATGCATGACAACGATGAATTGCATGGGGTATTGTGCAGTCCTGTGTTTAAAAAAGAACGCTTGGATGTTTTGGATGCGACCTGTACGCGCATGGCTCTCGATAGCCATAGTGTAGGATTGCTGAAGTTATTGGCTGAGCGTGATCGCTTGGATGCGCTTCATGAGGTTCGCGACGCACTTGATGCGTTAGTGAGTGCAGAGAGCAACATGCTCCATGCCCTTGTTCAATCGGCGATACCTCTCGATAAGACCCAGAAGGTGCGTCTTGAGGCAGCTTTGAGTGCGCATTTTGGATTCACGGTGACAGCGTCCATAGAGGTCGCGCCGGAACTTTTGGGTGGGCTGGTCATTCAGGTGGGCGATACGACGCTCAACACCAGCGTGAAACGTCAATTAGAAATTCTCCGTGAGCGGCTTTCGAGCCTTAACGCGTAATCAAGTCCTGAGGTAGGTTGCAATGCAAATCCGAGCAGATGAAATCACCGCAATTATCAAGCAGAAGATCAGCGGCTATGAAAGTCGTGTTGAAGTTGCTGAAACAGGCACTGTTTTGGCGGTGGGCGATGGCATTGCCCGCGTCTATGGCTTGCGAAACGCGATGGCGGGCGAGACCGTTGTATTTGCCTCCGGCGTCAAGGGGCTGGTGTTAAACCTTGAAGAAGACAACGTGGGTATTGCCATCATGGGCCCCGATGTTGATATCCGAGAAGGTGATGCGGTCAAGCGCACGGGCGAGATCAGTCGTGTTCCCGTGGGTCCAGCATTGCTTGGGCGTGTTGTGAACGCCTTGGGCGAGGCCATCGATGGACTCGGTGACATTGTAAGTGAACATTATCGAAATACTGAAACGAAGGCGCCTGGTATTTTACCTCGCCAGTCGGTGCACGAGCCGATGCAGACCGGTATCAAAGCCATCGATGCGATGATCCCCATTGGTCGTGGCCAGCGAGAGCTTATCATTGGCGATCGTCAAACAGGCAAAACAGCCATTGCGCTGGATACGATCATCAATCAGCGCCACACCGGTGTAAAGTGCATTTATGTTGCCATTGGCCAAAAGCAATCGACAGTGGCCCAGGTCGTTGAGAAATTAAAAGCCCATGGCGCGATGGGTTATACCACCGTGGTATGTGCTGGTGCATCTGATGCAGCATCGATGCAATATCTCGCGCCGTATACGGGCGTGGCTATGGGTGAATATTTTCGAGACAACGGCCAGCATGCGTTGATTGTTTTCGACGATCTTACCAAGCAAGCGGCTGCATATCGCCAAATGTCATTGTTGCTGCGACGTCCTCCAGGACGCGAAGCTTATCCAGGAGATGTTTTTTATATTCACTCACGATTGCTTGAGCGTGCAGCCAAAATGAGCAAGGCCGAAGGCGGCGGGTCGCTTACAGCATTGCCTATTATTGAAACCCAGGGCGGTGATGTCTCTGCCTATGTTCCAACCAACGTGATTTCGATCACCGATGGTCAGATTTATCTTGAACCTGATCTTTTCTACGCAGGGCAGCGTCCTGCCGTAAACGTCGGCTTGTCGGTGTCGCGCGTGGGTGGTGCAGCACAAATCAAAGCCATGAAAAAAATCGCGGGTACTTTGCGTCTTACTCTGGCGCAATATCGTGATGTGGCGGCTTTCGCACAGTTTGGGTCGGATTTGGACAAGGCCACCCAGGAGCAGCTTGCCAATGGGCAGCGTCTCACCGAGCTTTTAAAGCAGGGTCAGTATGCACCGCTCCGTGTAGGCATGCAGGTCATTCAGCTTTACGCGGGTACACAGAAAAAGACAGGTTCTGATGGAACCTGGATCCGTCATCTGCTTGTTTCGGACATTGTGCGTTATTGCAGCGAATTGTCAGCCTATGTGACGCTAAAACATCAAAGTCTCGTGGATGAAACTGAAGCAGGTGAAATCAAGGGCGATCTGAAGGATCGTGTTGAAGTCATGCTGAAAAATTTCGAAGATATTTTCCAACCAAGTGGTATGGTTTAATGGCAACGTTACGCGACATACGAACCCGAATTAAATCGGTGAAGAACACGCAGAAAATCACTGCGGCCATGAAGTTGGTGGCTGCGGCGAAGCTTCGGCGTGCACAGGATGCGATTGTTCAGGCGCGTCCGTATGCCGTGGAGTTGGGTGGTCTTTTGCGACGTACTGCCACCCGTATTGATGGTGAGGCCGAGGTTGCAGGGCACCCCTTATTGCGTGAAGTTTCTGAAACACGTCGCGTGATGTTGGTTGTTCTTACTAGCGATCGAGGTTTGTGCGGTGCATTCAATGCGAACGTACTGCGACGTGCTGAAGGCTTTGTGCAAGAATGGAAATCGACCTACGAAAAACTTGATGTGGTGACGGTAGGACGAAAAGCACGTGATCATTTCCAGAAGCACAACCTGATCACATTGCGTGATTTTCCCGGTTTATTTCAAGGTCTGCACTTTGGTAGTGCGGTAAAACTGGGTGAAATGATTGCGAAGGAATATGTCGAAGGTGATTTGGACGCTGTTTATGTGATGTACTCCGAATTTCACAGCGCCATGAGCCAAGAAGTGCGCTTGGAGCGTATTTTACCGGTTGTTCGTGACGAACTGCCGCTGCATTCCGCGCCTCAATGCATGTATGAACCAAGTCGTGATGATGTTTTAAATGATTTGGCCCCTAAATACATGGCGACGCTTGTTTGGCGAGCATTGCTTGAAAGTAGTGCCTCTGAACAAGGGGCGCGTATGACGGCCATGGAAGCAGCGAGCAAGAACGCGAAAGAAATGATCCGCAAGCTATCGCTGAAATACAACCGGGCGCGTCAGGCAAATATTACACGTGATTTGATGGATATCGTGGGCGGAGCCGAAGCTCTCAGTTCGTAAAGAATATGTAGGGGCGCAGCTTGCTACGCCCTGAGGTGAAAAGGAAAAACACATGAGTGCAGAAACATTGCCAGAAGGACGCATCACGCAAGTCATCGGACCGGCCGTGGATGTGGAATTTCCCGTGGGTCAGTTGCCCAAGATATTCACTGCGCTTACGGTGAGCAATCCCACGCTGTCCGATCGTCCCAACAATTTGGTGATCGAAGTGGCACAGCATTTGGGTGAAAACACGGTGCGTGCGGTGGCCATGGATTCGACAGAAGGCTTGGTGCGTGGCGCCAAAGTCTTGAGCACAGGATCACCTATTATGATGCCCGTGGGACCTGAAATTTTGGGTCGGATCTTGAATGTCGTAGGCGAGCCTGTTGATGAGCAGGGCGCTGTCGTTGCGACCAAGTACATGCCTATTCACCGTCAGGCGCCATCCTTTACGGATCAAGACGTTGCGGTGCAAACGTTTGAGACGGGCATCAAAGTGATCGATTTGCTGGCGCCCTATGCGCGCGGTGGAAAAATCGGTTTGTTTGGTGGTGCTGGCGTTGGAAAAACAGTGTTGATCATGGAACTGATCCACAACATTGCGGTCAAGCGCGGTGGTTTTTCGGTGTTTGCAGGCGTGGGTGAACGTACCC